>JBPYEF010000483.1:0-6302 GCA_051985875.1 Hyphomicrobiaceae bacterium | reverse complement strand
CGACGGTCGGCCGCATCGCCGGCGACGGGACGCGCTTTCGCTACCGTTTCCTCGGCAAAACATGAGCGCCGGGCAAGCGTGAGCGCGCTTGCGCGCAGGGCGGCCAGTCAGCCCAGTCGGCGGCGGTAGAGCGCGATCAGGCGCTCCCAATGGCGCTGGGCCGCCGATCGGTCGTAAACCCTGCGCTGCGGGAAGGCGAAGCCATGATGCACGCCCTGGTAGACCTCGAGCTCGCCCGGGCTGCCCGCGCGTTCAAACAGGCCGCGCAGCTCCTCCACCATCTCCGGCGGCGCGAGCTCGTCGTGCTCGGCGCAGGCGATGTACAGCTCGCCCTTGACCTTGCTCAGTGAGCGGTGCGGGCTCTCGACCGCCTCGCTGACGAGCCGGGTACCGTAGAATGAAGCCGCGGCGGCGACGCGCTCGGGATAGCGCGCGGCGGCGGCGAGCGCGTAAGGTCCGCCCATGCAATAGCCGTGTACCCCGACCGGCGCGCGCCCGTGCTTGCCGCCGTCGAGGAAAGCGAGCACGGCCGCGATATCCTCCATCACCGGCGGAATCGTCATCTTGGTGCGCACGGCGCGCATGCGCTGGTGTTCGGGGCTGCCGTGTTCGAGCACTTGCGGTCCGTAGATCGTGTCACGCCCGGCGCGGTAGTAGAGATTGGGCAGCAGCACGTGGAAGCCGGCGCTGGCGAGCCTCACCGCCATGGCGCGCAGCTCCTCGCGAATGCCCGCCGCATCCATCAGAAAGAGCACGGGCGGATGCGTCCCGCGCTCCGGCCGGACGCTGAAGGTCTCCATGGCGCCGTCGTTGGTGGGAATGTCCAAGGTCTGCTCGATCATGGTGCGCCTCTCCCGCGCGGCCGCGTTGCTTGTTCAGCTGCCCTCGGCGCGCGCGCGCAGTGCGCCCAGCCGCTCAATCACGAGCGCATCGACTTGCAGACCCTCACGCAGCGCCTGCTCGCGGCAGCGGAACGCGCGCTCGGAGGGAATACGGATCGCATCGACGCCGGCTCGAGGCGGCGTCGCCTTGATGCGCGCGATGAGCTCGGCGACGCGACGCGCAAACGCCGCTTGCGAACCAAATAGCCGCGGATGGAAGGCGATGAACAGATATCCGTGGCCGCCGCTTTCCTCCTTGCCACAGGTCGCGAGCAGCCCGAGGGCCTCGATCATCAGCGCCAGGCCAAATCCCTTGTAGCCGCCGAAGGGCAGCAACGCGCCGCGGCGCGCCGCGGCCGGATCGCGGGTGGGTTCACCGTCCGGGCCGAGGGCGACGCCTTCGGGCAGCGACTCCCCCAGGCGCTCGCGCAACATCAGCTCGGTCATCATGAAGGCCGAGGTGCCCATGTCCAGCACGACCGGGCCGTGCGCCCCGGGGACGGCTATGGCGATCGGATTGGTGCCGAGCGCCGAGCGGATGCCGCCGGGCGGGGCGACCATCGGCGAGCTGGCCGCGGTGTGGATGGCAACCAGGCCGGCCCTGGCGATCATCTCGACATAGTAGGCGCTGCGCCCGCTCATCCAGGTATCGCACATGCTGACGAGCGCCACACCGTGGGCGGCAGCCTTGGCGATGGTCGCAAGGGTTGCGTGATGCAGCGCGAGCATGCCGACGTTATTGCCGCCGTCGAGGGCGAGCGAAACCTCGGTCTCGCGCAGCACCACCACCGGCCGACGCGGCAGCCGGAACCGCGCGCTTTCCGGCAGATTGAGGATCTTGGCCAGTCCCGAGTACTCGTAGCCGCAGAGAGCGGCGTCGAGTACATGGTCGGCGATGATGCGCGCCTCGTCCTCGGCATAGCCCAGTCCGCGCAGGGCGCCCTGCGCGAGCGCGCGCGCCTCGGCGACGCTCAGCTGAAGCCGTCCGGCAGTCATTGGCATGGTCCTGGGGCATGGTCCTGGGGCATGGTCCTAGGGCATGGACTTGGCGCCGCGCACCTGCAATCGGCACCGCCCGTCAAGGGATTGCGCATCGCGGCAGTTGTCCCCAACTGCCAACCGCGGTCAAGCGCGTGCCCGCTGAAGGACGCGCGCGACCATGCGCGAACGCACGGCGCTTGCAAAGCGCGGCAAATGTCCGTTGATTGGAGCGCGCCGGATGGGAGGAGACGGCCATGGCAGGGCTGTTGCAGGGGCTGATTGCCGCGATCACCGGCGGCGGATCGGGCATCGGGCGGGCGGTCGCGTTCGGCTATGGCGCGGAAGGCGCACACGTCGTCGTTCTCGATCGCGACCCCGCGACGGCGGCGGAGACCGCAGCCAAGGTGCGTGAGCGCGGTGGCGCGGCCTCAAGCCGCGTGCTCGATGTAACCGACCGTGCGGCATGCCACGCAATCGCCGGTGCCATCGGCGCCACGGTCGGCCAGGTCTCGGTGCTGGTCAACAACGCCGGGATCAATCGCCGCAATGCCTTCACCGCCGCGCCGGAAGCGGTGATCGGGGATTGGCGCGCCATCATGGACGTCAACGTCGATGGCGTATTCAACGTCACGCACGCGTTCCTCGCCCAGCTCCGGGCGACAAGGGGCCGCATTATCAACATCGCCTCGATCCAGTCGTTCGTGCACGTGCGCACCCCGAGCTCGCCTGCCTACACGGCGTCCAAACACGCCGTCCTCGGTCTCACGCGCGCGCTCGCTGCGGAGCTCGGCAAGGACGGCGTGTGCGTGAATGCCATCGGCCCAGGCCTGATCGAGACGCCGCTCAACGCCGAGGCGCGCGCCAACAATCCCGAGCTGGTGCGCACCTTCCTCGAGCACACCCCGCTCGGGCGTACCGGCAAGCCCGAGGATATCGTCGGCCCGGCGATCTTCCTCGCCAGCCGGCTGTCCGCCTACGTCACCGGCGCGATTGTCATGGTCGACGGCGGCTACCGCACGATTTGAGCTGGCCGCGTCCACCGTAGAGACATGGCAAGCGCCGCCGCCGACCGGGAAGCGCGCCAACGTCTAGGCGGTCAGTTCACGCCGACCGCGCGGCTCATCGTTGCCCCGATTTCCGCATTGATCACGAGATCGGCGATGTCGTCCTGTTCGGTCGGCTCACGATTGATGATGACGAGGCGGGCGCCGTTGCGCTTGGCAAGAATCGGAAAACCCGCGGCGGGATACACGACGAGCGAACTGCCCAGCACCACGAACAGATCTGCGCCGAGCGTGGCCTCGTGGGCGCGCGCCATCTCGACCTCGGGCATGGCCTGGCCGAAGGAGATCGTCGCCGTCTTGACAATGCCGCCGCACGCCGTGCAGAGGGGAAGCCGCTCATCAATGGCAAAGATCTCCCGCGCCCACGCGAGCTCGTAACGCTTGCGGCAATCGAGGCAAGCGGCATAGGTGGCGTTGCCGTGCAGCTCGATCACCTTGTCCTCGGGAACCCCCGACGCCTGGTGCAGCCCGTCGATGTTCTGTGTGACGACGGCCGCCATGCTGCCCTGCTCGATCAGTCGGGCGATCGCCCGATGGCCGGCGTTGGGCGTCGCGCTCTGCATCACCGCGTCGCTGGCAAATTTGCGCCGCCATGATTCGCGGCGGGCCTCCGCGGAGGCGAGGAAATCGCCGAACTCGATCGGCCGGTATTTCGTCCAGATGCCGTTCGGCGAGCGGTAGTCGGGAATCCCCGATTCGGTGGAGATCCCGGCGCCGGTGAAGGCCACCGCGCGCTTGGCCTCGCCCAGCATCCGCCTGAGAGTGTCGACCTTCGCCGTCATGCCCGCCCGGCCTCCCGCCCGCACACTATCCGAGCCGGGACCCCCTGTCTCCGGCCTCGCGCCAGCCCCGGGTATTTGACCCGGGGGGGTTTGACCAGGGGCTTGACAAGCTGCCCGCGGCGGGCGCGCCTGCCCCCCGAAATCAAGCCTCCCCCGCGCCAAAGCGCCGCCGCAGCGCCAGCTGGGCGCTTCGCCCTTGCCATGGGGTCAGTGCATATCCATGATGCAAATTCGGCATAGGTCGGTGGCCGCGCACCGCCGCACCGCGCCGTGCATGCAAAAAAACCGAGGAACGTCCCGTCAACGCTCACTGAGGAGCTCCCCCATGAAGCCTCCGAGAAATGCAGCTGGTCGGTCTGTCAGCCGTCGCGAGCTCCTCAAGCGCAGCGGCGCGGCTGCGGCTGCGGGCCTGGCTCCGGCGCTCGGCGCCCCCTACATCGCCACCGCACGCGCCGACACCAAGACGCTGAAGATCCTGCAGTGGAGCCACTTCATCCCGGAGTACGACAAGTGGATCGACGCCTTTGCGCGGGACTGGGGCAAGCAGAACGGCATCACCGTGACCATCGACCACATTCCGCACCTCGAGCTGCCGGCGCGCGCCGCGGCCGAGGTCTCGGCCGGCGCCGGCCATGACCTGTTTGGCTTCAATGGCTCGGGAGGGCCGCATCTGTTTGCCAAGCACGTGCACGATATGACCCCGCTGATCGAGGAGATCGAGAAGAAACACGGCAAGGTCCTGCCCATCGGCCGCCAGATCGCCTGGAACGAGGAGAGTAAGAGCTGGAACGCCTTTCCCGACTACTTCATCGATTTCCCCGGCCTCTACCGCCAGGACCTGTGGGACGAAATCGGCATGAAGCCGGACACGTGGGAGGACATCCGCATCGCCGGTGCAAAGCTCAAGCAGAAAGGCTTCCCGATCGGCATCGCGCTCTCGCACTGCGTCGATCCCAACAACTCCTACCGCAGCATGCTTTGGAGCCACGGTGCCTCCGAGTGCGACGAGACCGGCAAGCGCGTGACACTCGATTCCAAGGAGACGCTGGAGGTCGTCAAGTTCGTGCGCGCGCTCTACAAGGAGGCGATGGATCCGGAGGTGCTGTCCTGGGACGACGCCGGCAACAACCGCTTCCTCGCGTCCGGCCGCGGCTCCTGGATCCACAATCCGATCTCCGCCTATCGGACGATCCAGAAATCCAATCCCGAGCTGGCGGACAAGATCCGCGTCTGGAAGACCCCGGCCGGGACCGTGCGCAGGCTGGCCGCCGGCGCGCCGAACTCCTACGTGGTGTGGAAGTTTGCGCGCAACAAGGACGCGGCGTTCGAGTTCCTGCGCCACTACGCCGACCACTACACCGACGCCTTCAACGCGTCGACCGGCTACGACCATCCGCTGTTTGAAAATCTCGTGACGCCGCCGACGATCCTGTCCAACGACCCCTCCTCGCACCCGGCGGACAAACTCAAGGTGCTGGAGACCGCGGGTGAATGGTGCGTTGTGTTCGGCTATCCCGGGCCGTCATCGCCCGCGGCCGACGAGGTGGCCGACAACTACATCCTCCCCGACATGATGGCCCGGGCCGCGACCGACAAGATGACGCCCGAGGAAGCGGTCAAGTGGGCGACCACTGAAGTGTCGAACATCTACGACAAGTGGGCCAAGCGTACGTAAGGTTTGCGCGTGAGCGGCAGGCGCAGCGTCGCCCGCCGCTCGTGCGAAATCCGCCGCTATCCACAGGCAGTGGCCGCGCGCGCTTTCGCTCACCGCATCAGGGCCCCAGGGAGGTCGAGGTGGCTTCGGTCTCAGTCAGCGACATTACCAAGCAGTTTGGAGAGGTGAAGGCCGTCGATGGCATCTCGCTCACCGCCCGCGATGGCGAGTTCTTGGTGCTGCTCGGCCCCTCGGGGTGCGGCAAGACCACGCTGCTGCGCATCATCGCCGGCCTGGAGGCTCCGACCTCCGGTGAGATCCGGATCGACGGGCAACTGGTCAACGACATGCCGCCGCGGGCGCGGGGCATCGCCATGGTGTTTCAGAGCTACGGGCTTTATCCACACCTTACCGTCTGGAACAACATTGCCTTCCCGCTGCGCACGCAAGGGGTGGCGCGTGCCGACATCAAGCGCAAGGTCGAATGGGCCGCGGGCCTCCTCGGCATCGTTCGCCTGGCGCAGCGGCGGCCGCGCGAGCTGTCCGGCGGCGAGCGCCAGCGCGTGGCGCTGGCGCGCGCGCTGGTCCGTGATCCGACGGTGTTTCTGCTGGACGAGCCGCTGTCGAACCTCGACGCCAAGCTGCGCGCCAGCGCCCGCAGCGAGCTCAAGCAGTTCCAGCAGACCGTGCGCACCGCCACCATCTACGTCACGCACGATCAGGTCGAGGCCATGGGTATGGGCGACCGCATCGCCGTCATCGATCACGGCAAGCTGCGCCAAATCGGCACGCCCGCCGAAATCTACGAGCATCCGGCCGACGAATTCGTCGCCACCTTTCTCGGCACGCCGCCCATGAACCTGATCGAGCGCGACGGCGGATCGATGGGCTTTCGCCCCGAGAATTTCCTACCCAAGGAGCTGCTCAACGGCAGTACAGT
>JBPYEF010000482.1:0-14083 GCA_051985875.1 Hyphomicrobiaceae bacterium | reverse complement strand
TCGACCGCCTCGACGGCTGGCTGCGTTTTGCCAACATTGGACTGGTGCCGCTGCTGGTCTTGCTCGGGGGTGGCGGCTGGGCGCTGCTGCGACGACGCAAGCCGCGCGCGCCGTCCGATCAGGGAGGCGTGTCGTGAAGCCCAGGACATTCGCGGCACTCGCCGCCGTCACCGCCGTCATGCTGGTGATCGCCATCACGACCTACGTCTCACACAGCCGGGTCGCGGAGGTGCGCGTGTCGGGTGCCGCGCTCGTCCCCGGGCTTGCCGCCGAAGCGGCGCGGATCGCCAAGATCACCATCACCCAGGGGCCGAAGACGCTCACCCTTGCGCGCAACAAAGACGGCTGGTCGCTCGAAGACCGCGGCGGCTACCCGGCGAAGGCCGAGCCCGTTCGCGCCCTGCTGCTGCAACTGGCAAACGCCGAGCTTGTCGAGCCAAAGACCCGCAGCACGGAGCGCTACCCGGTACTCGAGGTGGAGGACCCGCAAGCCGCCGACGCGAAGTCGCACCTCGTGCGCCTGCTCGATGACCGCGGGCAGGCGATCGCCGAGGTCATCGTCGGCAAGAGGCGCGGGGAGGCCTTCGGCTCCGGTCAGGGCGGCACGTACGTGCGCAAGCCTGGTGACGCCCAGAGCTGGCTTGCCAACGCGGAGATCAACGCGCCGAGCGAGGTGCGCGACTGGGTCCAGCCCAGCATCATCGATATCCCCGCGGCGAAAATTGCCAGCGTCGCCATTCTGATCCCCGGGGAGGAACCGCTGAAGATCGTGCGCGATGCCAGCGACAGCAGCAAGCACGCCCTTGCGGCGATGCCCGACGGCAAGAAGCTCAAGGACAACTACGCGATCGGCGGCATCGTGCGCGCGGCAGGCTCGATCGAGCTCGACGATGTGCGGCGCGCGGCCACCGCACCTGCTGCGGACGACAACGTCGCCGAGCTCCAAGCCGACGGCGGGCTGAAGGTCACTTTGCGCTTGCGCAAGGAGGGCGCGGATTATTGGCTGAGCGTGCAGGCTGAGGGCGCCGAGGGTGAAGCCAAGAAGACGGCCGAGGACATCATGCACCGCACGCAGGGGTGGGAGTTCAAGGTGCCTGCGGCCAAGGTGACCGCGCTGCTCAAGCGCCGCGCCGATCTGCTCGTGGCGAGCTAACGGGAAAGCTCGGCCAACTCACGGCCGCGCACCGGGAGCTGGGCCAAGAGTTGTGGACGAAGGGTCTAGGCCATTGGAGCCTTGGCCCTGAGGCGATGCGCAGGGGCTGGCTGGACGGTGCGCCCGCCCTCCCCTCCTTTCAATAGGTTGCACGGCCGCCGGAGATGTCGAACACGGCGCCAGTGGCAAACGAATTGTCCTGCGAGGCGATCCAGGCAACCATGGCCGCCACCTCTTCGACCAGCACGAAGCGGTTGCGCGGGATCTTCGCCAACATGAAGGCGATGTGCTCCTGCGTAATTTGGTCGAAGATCGCCGTCTTGGCGGCAGCCGGCGTGACGGCGTTCACGGCGATGTCGTAGCCGGCAAGCTCTTTGCCGAGCGATTTGGTGAGGGCGATGAGACCGGCCTTGGAAGCAGAGTAGTGCGCGGCGTTGGGATTGCCCTCCTTGCCGGCAATGGAGGCGATGTTGACGATGCGCCCGTAGTTCTGCGCGATCATCGTCGGCACGATGGCATGCGCGCAGATGAACGGCCCGTCGAGGTTGACGCGCATGACCTTGCGCCATTCGCCAACCTCGGTCTCCCAGGTTTTGGCATTGGCGCCGGCAATGCCGGCATTGTTCACGAGAATGTCGATGCGCCCGAATGCGGTGAGCGTCGCATCGCGCGCCGCTTCCACCTGAGCGGGCTCGGTGACATCGCAGGCGAAGGCCTTGACGTTTGGTCCTAAGCGCTCGGCCGTGCGCGTAGCGAGGGCGACGTCTCTGTCCCAGCTCGCGACCCTGGCTCCCGATTTGACAAAGCGCTCGGTGATCGCCTTGCCAAAGCCCTGCGCCCCGCCGGTCACGACCGCGATGCGACCCGCAAGATCAATGTCATTGGCCATCGCCGCCTGTCCCCGAAAATTGCCGATTGTGCAAGCATACTACACGCCCGTGGCGTACGGGGAGTCGGGTGGTGCGGCTTCGCTGGCGCGAATCGCCCGGCGGCTCGCCGCAAGCGGCGCGCTGCTGATGTGGCGTCCCGCGCCGACCTACCGCGGGCGCAAGCGCCCTGCCGGTTGCCCGCCCCTCACGCCAGGCAACGCGCCGCACACGGCGCAGCTCGCGCCGCGGCCAGGATGGACAGCGGCCGGGTGTGTGGGGCAGGATCGCGCGCGCCTTTCCATCCGCGTGAGCAGCGAGCCCGAGTAACGAGCATGAGCAGCGCGTCCGAGAAGCCCGTCGAAGCCCACCCGTTCCAGGCAGAGGTCGCCGAGTTGCTGCATTTGATGGTGCACTCGGTCTACTCGGAGAGCGACATATTTTTGCGTGAACTGATCTCCAACGCTTCGGACGCTTGCGATCGGCTGCGCTACGAGGCGATCGCCAAGCCGGAGCTGCTCGGCGCTGCAGGGCCGCTGGCGATTCGCATCAGCCCCGATCGTCAGGCCGGCGCGCTCAGCATCGCCGATACCGGCATCGGCATGGACCGGCAGGAATTGATCGACAATCTCGGCACCATCGCCCGCTCGGGTACGCGCGCCTTCATTGGCCGGCTGGCCGAGGCGAAGGACGGCGCCGGTTTGATAGGGCAGTTCGGGGTCGGCTTCTATTCGGCATTCATGGTCGCCAATGCCATCGAGGTTACCAGCCGTCGCGCCGGAGCCGAGGAGGCCTGGGTATGGCGCTCTGCCGGCGGCGGCGGTTTCGAGGTGCGGCCCGCGAGCGCAGAGGAAGCCGAACGCGTCGCGCGCGGCACGATCGTCAGCTTGCATCTGAAGGATGAGGCCAAGCGCTACCTGGAGGCGGCAGAGATCGAGCGCATCGTGCGCACCTATTCCGACCACATCCTGTTTCCGATCGAGTTGGCTGCGGATAGCGGCGAGACCCGGCAGATCAACAAGGCGAGCGCGCTGTGGCAGCGTGCGAGGGCGGAGGTAAAACCCGAGGAGTACGCAGAAGCCTACCGCACCATCGCAGGTGCGTTCGATGAGCCGGCGATGACGCTGCACTACAAGGCCGAAGGCCGCCAGTCCTATGCCGTGCTGCTGTTCACGCCCTCGCGGCGTCCATTCGATCTGTTCGATCCGGAGCGCAAGGGCCGGGTGAAGCTCTACGTGCGGCGCGTGTACATCAGCGACGACGCCGACCTGCTGCCGGCGTATCTGCGCTTCATCCGAGGGGTGATCGACAGCGAGGACCTGCCGCTCAACATCTCGCGCGAGATGCTGCAGAACAATCCCCAGGTGGCGCAGATCCGCAAGGCGGTGACGGGGCGCGTCATCGGTGAACTGGAAGGCCTCGCTACTCGGGATGCCGACGCGTTCGGCAAGGTATGGGACGCATTCGGCAGTGTGCTGAAGGAGGGGATCTACGAAGATGCCGAGCGGCGCGATGCACTGCTGGCGCTGGCGCGCTTTCAGACCACGCGCGGCGAGCTGCGTTCGCTGAAGGGCTACATTGCCGACATGCGGCCGAACCAGGACGCGATCTTCTATCTCGTCGGCGACAGCATCGAGAGGCTCAAGTCGAGCCCGAAACTCGAAGCGGCCCGCGCCCGCGGCATCGAAGTCCTGCTGCTTGCCGACCCCGTCGACGCGTTCTGGACGTCGATGGCCCTCACCTTCGAGGGCAAGCCGCTGAAATCGCTGAGCCAAGGGGAGGTCGACTTCGACAAGGTACCCGTGCTGGAGGCGGCATCGCCGCCCGAGGCAAAAGCGACGGCCGTCGACGATGCCCTGATCATCGCCGCCGTCAAGGCCGCGCTCGGCGATCGGGTTGCAGACGTGCGCGCTTCGATGCGCCTGACCGACAGCCCAGCCTGCCTGGTGGCGGCCGGTGCCGGCCTTGATCGTGAGCTCGAACGGCTGCTGGCGCGCCAGAAGCGCGGCACGGGTGCCAAGCCGGTGCTCGAGATCAACACGCGCCACCAGCTGGTCAAGTCGATCGCCGGCGCCAAGCTCGGTGGCCGGGATGGCGACGTCGCCGACCTTGCCGAGCTGCTATTGGACGAGGCGCAGATCCTCGACGGTGAGATCCCCGACGACCCCGCGGGGTTCGCCAAGCGCGTGAACCGCTTGGTTGCGCGCGGGCTGTCGGGCGTCGCCTGAGTATCGCCACGTTTCGCCAACGGTGCAGGCCAAGATGGATCATCCGCTACTGTTCACGCCGCTGTCGGTGCGTGGCGCGACGCTCAAGAACCGCGTCGTGGTCGCGCCGATGCACCAGTACTCTGCGGTTGCGGGGTTTGCGACCGACTGGCACCTGGTCAACGCGGGGCGCTACGCCCAGGGCGGTGCCGGTTTGGTCATCATGGAATCGACCAAGGTTGCGCGCAACGGCTGTGGTACCGTCGGCGACACCGGGCTGTGGGACGACAAGTTTATTCCCGCGCTCGCGCGGTGCGCGGCTTTCATCAAGGCACAAGGCGCACTCGCCGGCATCCAGCTCGGGCATTCGGGACGCAAGGCGCGCCTGACGCGCCCTTGGGAAGGCGGCACGCCGCTGACGGGGGACGAGCCTGGTGTGTATGACTGGGAAGATTGGGAATTGGTTGCGCCGAGCCCCGTGGCGCATGCGCAAGGGTCGCCGCAACCGCGCGAGCTCTCCGCTTCCGAGGTGCGCGGGCTGATCACAAAGTGGGGTGAGTCCGCAGCCCGTGCCGCCCGCTGCGGTTTCGACGTCCTCGAGATCCATGGTGCGCACGGGTATTTGATTCACCAATTCCTTTCGCCGCTTGCCAATAAGCGCAGCGATGCCTACGGCGGCTCTGAGGAGAAACGCATGCGCTTCGCCTGCGAGGTCGCTGCGCGCGTGCGTGCGGAGTGGCCGGCCGACCGCCCGCTGTTCATGCGTCTTTCCTGCGAGGACGATGCGGGGTGGGGACCGGAGGAAAGCGTGCGCCTCGCGCACCTGCTCAAGTCCGCGGGTGTCGACGTCATCGACTGCTCCTCGGGAGGCATACTCGCGCACTCGCCGCTGGATGGCGTGCGCTCCCGGCGCTACGGCTATCAGGTACCCTACGCCGAGAAGATTCGCCGCGAGGCCGAGATCATGACCATGGCCGTTGGGCACATCGTGCACGCCGACCAGGCGGAAACCATTCTGCAGCAGGGGCGCGCCGATCTCATCGCCCTCGCCCGTGAGATCATGCACAATCCGAGCTGGCCCATGGATGCGGCGCAGAAGCTCGGTGCGGATCCCGATTTCCGCCTGGTGCCGCCGCCGGTTGCCCATTGGCTCGCCAAACGGGCAAAGTCGCAATTCGAGGGCACACCCTCGACATGGTCACGGGGATTGGATGTGCCGGCGGCAACGGGCGCCGGGAATACACCATCAAGCGAGTGACGCAAGCGAGTGAAGCAAGCGAGTGAAGCAAGCGAGTGAAGCAAGCGAGTGAGCGAACGCGGCGGCGCAGCCCGTGCATTACCGCCGCACCTCGCCGCCGGCGAGGCGAGCTGTGCCTCGCGCCCGGCACGCCCCGCGCCCGCCGGTGGACGGGACGCGGGGCATCACTGCTCAATTGACCGGCTCGGTGCCGCTGTCGCTGGTGGCTCCGGCCATCGTCATCATGTCGGCCGCGGCCGCCTCGGACAGCACCGCGCATGCGGCCTGATAGTTCGGTGGCGAGTTCGCCACGGCGCCCTGGAAGCGGTCATAGTAGTCTTCGGGCACCGTGACGTTTCCCGTCTCCGGAATGCGTACCCAGACGAAGGCGCTATTCCACTTGCGTTCGACGAACGGATCCAAGCTGCAGCTGTCGGCAGTGCTGGCGAGCGTCGAGCTCTTGTCGGCGGGGGGGCTTGCGACTGCGCTCGGCGCGACGCTTGCCTTATAGCGATAGGTGGCGGTCGCCGGCATCGGGTAGCGCACCCTGGCGACCGAATCCTCCTCCTCCACCGCCGCAATCGACAGCATCGTTACGCAGCCGTCGTAGTCCTCGTCCTCGATGCAGCCGAGGAACCGGTCGTAGTAGAGCTCGGGGACGGTGACGTAGCCGATTCCGGCAAGCGCCACCCAGAAGTATGGCTTCTTCCAGTACTTCTGCACGAACGGCCCCATCTTCTTCTGAAACTGCGCATTGGGGAGCTTGGTGAGCGTGAGCTTCGGCTTCAGGTTGTGCGGCACGCTCAGACGCCCACTGAGGAAGCTGGGGTGAAGCAGCGAATTGTGGGCGGCATGCTTGTCGAGGCCGTGCTCCCGGTGTTTATGGCCGCCGTCGAGATGATGAGCGTGCTTTTCGACGTGCATCGTCCTGTGTCTGTCGGTCCGCGACAGCCGATGCGCGTGCGCCGTGAAGTGCGGCCCGGATTGCACGACCCGTGGCGATTGGAAGTGGGCGGCGAAATGGCCGCCGCCACCGCCGCCGCCACCACCACCGTGGGCTGCGGCGAGGGGCACATCCAGCAAGCCGATCGTCACAACAAAGACGGTCGACGCGCAAACGATTCTGTTGACACTCATGGCTAGGGGCTCCTGTGCATCTAGCGCCCTACTGGCGATTGGCGCTGGGGCGGTTGGACCAACCTATGCGCGCTCCGAGCTCGGCCGTCTGTTCCATGAGGAACACGGTTTGGTGCTGGTCCGCTGACCGTACAAGGAGCTGCGGGCCGACGCTGCAGCAGGGCCCGGGTGAAAAGGTCCGGGTGAAAAGGCGCGGGAGCAAAGGCCCGAAAAGGCCAAACAGAGAAGGGCGGCCGGTCAGCGGAATGGAGGCTCGTCGAAGGAGCGCAGCTTGCGCGAATGCAGCGTGTCCCTTCGCTGCTTTAACAATTCGACCGTGGTCAGACCGATCTGCAAGTGCTGCGTCACGGCCGTTTCGTAAAAGGCGTTCGCTGCGCCCGGCAGCTTGATCTCGCCGTGCAAGGGCTTGTCCGAGACGCACAGCAGCGTGCCATAGGGCACCCTGAGGCGCAGCCCCTGGGCGGCGACCGTGCCGCTTTCCATGTCGACCGCAATGGCGCGTGACAGGTTAATGCGCTTGCGCTCCTGGGTGAAGCGCAGCTCCCAGTTACGGTCGCCGTTGGTGACCACCGTCCCCGTGCGCAGGCGCCGTTTCAGGGCCTCACCACGCTGGCCAGTGACCAGCGCTGCGGCGTCCTGCAACGCCACCTGCACCTCTGCCAGGGCGGGGATCGGCACCTCCGGGGGCACCAGTGCGTCGAGAATGCGATCCTGGCGCAAGTAGCCGTGCGCCAGCACGTAGTCGCCGATCGATTGCGATTCGCGCAGGCCACCACAATGCCCGACCATGAGCCAGCAGTTGGGGCGGATAACGGCAAGATGATCGGTGATGTTCTTCGCATTGGACGGGCCGACACCGATATTGATCAGCGTCACTCCGTCGTCACCGCCTTGCGACAGGTGATAAGCGGGCATTTGATAGCGGTGCCATTGCGAGCTGGCGACCAACGCGTCGCCCTCGTTTGGCGAATGCTCACGCCGCAACACGACGTCGTCGGGCAGCACGAGCCGGTCGAACGGCCCGTCGCGCCGCCGCAGTTGCTCCCTGCCCCACAGCACGAATTGGTCGATGTAGCGGTGGTAGTTGGTGAGCAGGATCCAGCGCTGCACGTGCCGCCAATCGCTACCGGTGTAATGCACCAGTCGGCGCAGGGAGAAGTCGATCCGGGCGGCGTCGAAAAGGGCAAGCGGACGCGGCGCGCCTTCCTCGTACTGCCATTGTCCATCGGCGATCTCATCGCCGACGCTGGCGAGCTGGGGCGTGGAGAAGTGGCGTGCGAGGTCGCGGGCGGTAATGCCGGCACGCGCAAGCTCTCTGGTGCGCTCCAATACGTATGGGTAGGGAATCTCTTGGGCGCTGATCCCGACCTCGATCTCCGCGTGGTACTCGCGCACCAGCGGCTCGAGCTGCTCGAGCAAGTAGCCACGGAACGGGCCGGGGTGGGTAATCGTCGTCTCGAACACGCCGGGTCGCTGCAGCTTGGCAAAGGCACGGCTATTACTCGGCGACGGGTGGCCCCTGTCGCTGTGGACCACGCGCAGCAGCGGGTAGCGGAAGGTGGCACGTGCTTTGGGCGAAGGGGGCCTGCGCGTCTCGACATAGCGGTCGAGCGCGTCGGCGAGCGCGGTGGTGGCCCTGGCATAGAGCTCCTCCAGCCGGTCGACGGCGGCGGCGGGTGTGGTTGCACACGTGTTCGGTTTGGCCATCGGTCGTTGCCCGGTCAGATCCAAGTTGCCACAAACTGCCGGCTTGGTTTACTACCCAAGTCGGACGCGCAGGTAATGCCATGATCGGCCGCCGGGGGGTCGGCTGCGCCCAAGGCAGCGTCACCAGAACCAGGGCGTCGCGGTGCAGGCAAGCTCGGGCGACGCGAGGGCGCGCCATGTCGCCCGGTCCCGCGCGCGCCGGGCGTCGATTCCGCGAGCGGCGGATCGCCCTCCCGCAGATGCGCATGGATCGGCATCGGCTTGGCCGCTGCCCCGCGTCTGCGCAGAGGGTGCGCGGCTCCTCGCGCTTGGGGGGGAACTCCATGCACGTCGTAATCGTCGGGGGCGGCATCGGCGGTCTGACGCTGGCGCTGATGCTGCACGAGCGCGGTATTGGGTGCGACGTCTATGAGGCGGCAGCAACCATGCGCGCCCTCGGGGTGGGCATCAACGTGCTCCCGCACGCGATCGCCGAGCTCGCCGCGCTCGGGCTGCTGCCACGGCTCGACGCAGTGGCAATCCGCACCCGCGAGCTGATTTACGCCAACCGCTTCGGCCAGGAGATCTGGCGCGAGCCGCGGGGCACGGAGGCAGGCTATGCGGTGCCGCAGTTCTCGATCCATCGCGGCCGACTGCAAGGCGTGCTGCGCGAGGCCGTGATCGCGCGGCTCGGACGCAAACGGCTGCATAGGGGGCACGTGTTCGTAGCCTGCGCGCAAGATGAGGGCGGGGTCAGCGCGCGCTTCCGGTTGCGGCTCCGGCGCGGAGCTGCCAGCGCGTATGGGGATGTGCTGGTCGGTTGCGACGGGATTCATTCCGCGGTGCACCGCCAGCTCTTTCCGGGCGGCACCTCGCTCAGGTGGAACGGGGTGATGATGTGGCGAGGCGCGACGACCGCCGAGCGCTTTCTCGATGGGCGCACGATGATCGTCGGCGGGGGGTTCAACAACAAGCTCGTCCTGTATCCGATCGCCCCGGGGAAAGGTGGAAGGCAACTGATCAACTGGGTTGTCACACATCGCATGAGCGATGGCTCCGATCCGCCGCCGCGGCGCGAGGACTGGAACCGCCACGGAACGCTAGCGGAGTTGATGCCACACGTCGCGCGCTTCAGCACCCCGCACGTGGACTTGAACAAACTGGTGAGGCGTGCGCCGGCATTCTACGAGTACCCGATGGCCGATCGCGATCCGCTGCCGCGCTGGACCCACGGTCGCGTTACATTACTCGGCGACGCCGCGCATCCGATGTACCCGGTCGGTTCAAACGGCGCGAGCCAAGCGATCCTCGATTGCAAGTGCCTTGCCGACGCGCTGCGCACCGCCGAGCATCCACGCCAAGCCCTTGCCGACTACGAAGCGGAACGCCTGCGGCAGACGGCGGAGATCGTCTTCAATAACCGCAGGGGTGGCCCGGAGGGTGTGATCGATGAGGTCGAGCGGCGTGCACCGGACGGCTTCCGGGATATCGAGGCGGTGCTGAGCCGTACCGAGCGCGAGGCAATCGTCAAGGGCTACGCGCAGCTCGCCGGGTTCGCCCCGGAGCAGGTGAACCGGCCGCAGGTCCGCAATCCGTCTGCCGCCGGCGCGCGCCCGAAGCGGGCCGCACGCCGCGGCCGGTCCTGAGGCCCCACCCCAGCGTCCAATGTGCGCGGACGCGCCTCGGGGGACTGCGGCGCTGCAGCCAGCCTTGGCGCATGCCTCTCACCGGGGGGGAAGAAAGTTGACATCGTGCAGCGCAGCGAGGCGGCTGACCTCCGCTGGATCGGGCACGCGGTCGATCTTCTTGAACAAATCAAACAGTTTGCCCGTCGGCGAAACCCAGAACAGGCACTTGATCGGCTGATCGCTGTTGTTGAACAGTCCATGCATGATCTTCATCGGTAGTCTGATGAAATCGCCGGCGGACGCCGTCGCCTCCTTGCCGTCGAGGACGAGGTCGAATTTGCCCTCCAGGACGTAGATGAACTCGTCTTGGTTGACGTGGATATGGGGGGGTACGAAGGTGCCGGGCGGCAGCAGTGCATGCCAGGAGAAGCTGGTATCGCACAGCGCTTTCGGCACATACGTTTGCCCGAGGATGTTCCAGCTGATCGCCTCGATGCCCTTGCCCGCCTTGGTGACGCCCGACTTCATGGTTTTCATGGAAATCCTCCCCTGACGCATTTGTCCGGCCGCGACGAAGGACCATTGCCCTCAGCCGAACGCGGGGCGGCGGCCGGCTAGGCTCCTCCGGGCTGCCGGTCGTCCAGCCAGCGCCGCACGCGACCAGATCCGTTCGTCATCATAGCAGAAGCGATATAGCGGAAAGCAGAATAGCAAAAGCACCATGCGCCGCCGCACTCCGAACCGGCGCGGAGTGGCGCGTGCGGCGGACGCGCTGCCGTCGCGGGGAGGCTCACACCGACAGGTGGCGATCCCTGACCTGCGGGTCGGCGGCGAGGGTGCGGGAATCCCCCTCCCAGACAATGCGGCCCTTCTCCAAGATCAGGTGGCGATCGGCGAGGCGCAGCAACTCCTCGACGTTCTTGTCGATGATCAAGATCGCCAGGCCTTCGCGCCGGAGCAGGGCGAGCCGCTCCCAGATCTCGCGGCGCACCAGTGGCGCCAGGCCTTCGGTAGCCTCATCGAGGATCAGCAGCCGGGGATTGGTCATCAGCGCGCGGCCGATCGCCAGCATCTGCTGCTCGCCCCCGGATATCTGGCTGCCAAGATTGTCACGGCGCAAGGCCAGGCGTGGAAACAGCGCGTAGATCCGCTCGAGGCTCCAGCGTGGGCGGGGCGCGTCGCCGGCCCGGGTGCGGTGGGCGGCCGTAGCCACCAGATTTTCCTCCACGGTGAGGGTGGGAAAGATGCGCCGTCCCTCGGGTACCAGGCCGATCCCGGCCTGGGCGATGCGAAACGGCGGCTTGCCGGTGAGCGATTGGCCGGCAAAGGCGATATCGCCCGTGCGTGCCGGCAGCAACCCCATTACCGCGCGTACCGTCGTCGTCTTGCCCATGCCGTTGCGTCCCATCAGGCTCACCGCCTCGCCGCAGCCGACGTTGAGATCGACGCCGAACAGCACCTGCTGCTCGCCGTAGCCGGCGGCAAGACCCGACACCGCCAGCAGCGCGCTTCTCACGCGGTCTCCCCCAGGTAAGCGGTGCGTACCCGCGGGTCCTGGCGCACGGCGAGCGGGGGTCCGGTGGCAATGATGCGCCCCTCGGCCAGCACCGAAATGCGGTCGGCCAGTGCAAACACCGCCTGCATGTCGTGTTCGACCAGCACGATGGTTGTGCGCTGCTTGATGGTTCGCAGCGTGTCGATCAGGCCCACGCTGTCCCCTGGGCCTGCTCCAGCCATCGGCTCATCGAGCAGCAGTAAGCGTGGCGCCTGCGCCAAGGCAATGGCCAGTTCAAGCCTGCGCTTGTCGCCATGCGCCAAGGCCCTCGCGGGTCGCATCGCCTGCCCTTCGAGCCCAACGATTGTGAGGGCCTCACGCGCCAACCGGTTGAGCGCCTCCTCGTTGGCCACCGGCCGCCAGAAGGCGAAGCTCGAGCCCGACCGCGCCTGCACCGCCAGGGCGACATTTTCCAGCGCGCTGAATCCGGCTAGCACGTGCGTGATCTGAAAGGAGCGGGCGAGCCCTAGTCGCGCGCGTTCGGGCATGGACATCGGTGTGATATCGCGGCCATCGAAGATGATGCGTCCGGCGTCGGGAAGGAGCACACCGGAGATCTGGTGCATCAACGTGGTTTTTCCGGCGCCATTTGGCCCGATGATGGCGTGCGTCTCGCCGGCGGCGATGTCGAGCGTCACGCCGTCCGTGACGTGCAGCGCCCCGAATGCCTTCTCGATCTGCATCAGGCTGAGGATAGGGCTGCTCATCGCCGCCACCAGCGCTCGATTGCACTGACCTTGAGGCTGCGCCAGTGCCGCCGGGCAAGGGCGAGGCTGCGTACCGCGCCATAGACGAGCGGATCGAGCCGCTGCCGCAGCGCGCCGATCGCGTCGCCGCCGCGCGCCCATAGGACGCTGTTTGCAGCGTTGCCGGAAAGGCTGCGCCAGTGCCGCCGGGCCAGGGCGAGGCTGCGTACCGCGCCATAGACGAGCGGATCGAGCCGCTGCCGCAGCGCGCCGATCGCGTTGCCGCCGCGCACCCACACGGCGCTGCTTGCAGCGTTGCCGGAGAGGCTGCGCCAGTGCCGCCGGGCAAGGGCGAGGCCGCGTGCGGCGCGGTCGACGAACGGATCGAGCCGCTGCCGCAGCGCGCCGCCGCGCGCCCACAGGGCGCTGCCTGCGGCGATGCCGCCGCGCAACCGTTTGCGCATCTCGGCGGCCGCGAAGTTTCCACGCCGCCAGGAGGCGATTGCGCCGGCAATACCCCCCTCGGCGAACAGGGCGAGCAAGATCAGCGAGGGGCCGAGGATTACCTTCCAGTGTTCGGTCACGCGTGAGAGCACCTCTTCCAGCGCAAGATAGGCAACGGCGCCGAGGATTGGGCCGTAGAGTGTACCGGTTCCCCCCAACAGCAGCACCAGGATCAGCTCGCCGGAGCGCTGCCAATGCATGTAGGCGGGGCTGACGAACTCGGCCTGATTGCCAAGCAGGAACCCTGCCAGTCCGCACAGCGTGCCGGCGATCACATACAGCGTCAGTCGGTAGGGGTAGGGTGCAAAGCCAATCGCCTGCATGCGCATCTCGTTTTCGGTGAGGCCGCGCAGAACGCGACCGAAACGAGAGCCGAGCAGCCGACGGGCCAGCGTGAAGGCGAGTGCGAGACAGGCCAGCGTCAGGTAGTAGAAAGCGCCTTCGTGCTGCAATAGGCGCTGCCCGGCAACCAGCGTTCGCGATGGATAGCTCAGGCCGTCGTCGCCTCCGTATGGGGCAAGCGAACCGGCGATGAAGAAGGCCATTTGCCCAAAGGCGAGCGTGATCATAATAAAGTGCACGCCGCGCGTGCGCACGGCGATGGCGCCAGTCAGCAGCGCGAAAGTCGCGGACGCGAGCAGCGCTGCAGGCAGGGCCAGCACCAGGGTGCCGAGCCCATGGCTGGCGAGTACGCCGGCGGCGTAGGCGCCGATGCCAAGGAACGCGGCGTGGCCAAACGACAGCAGCCCTCCCGCGCCGACGAGCAGTTCGAGCGATAGGGCGGCAAGCGCAAGGATGACAACGCGCTGCGCCACCAGCAGCGCATAGTCGCCGACCATGCAAGCCGCTGCCGGAGGTAAAAGCGCAAACAGCGCAAACAGGCCGCTGCCCATGCGGTCATCGAACGAAAGGCCGCGCAGCTGCGCGGCGCCATAGGCAAGGCAGCCGCGGGCCTTCAGGCGCATCACGCCTGTCCTCTGGCCGGGAACAGTCCGGCAGGCCGGAAGCAGAGCACCAGGGCCATCAACAGATAGATCGACATGGACGCAAGCGCCGGCGCGATGGCGCGCGCCGGCGCGGGGCGGAGGAACAGCAGCAGCACATCCGTCATGAACGATCGGCCAAGGGTATCGATGATGCCGACCGCGATGGCAGCGATGAATGCACCGCGCACCGAACCGATGCCGCCGACGACGATGACGACGAAGGCGAGGATCAGGACTTGATCGCCCATGCCGGGCTCAACCGAGAGGATCGGCGCCACCATGATCCCCGCAAAACCCGCGAGCATCGCGCCGAAGCTGAAGACGATCGTGAACAGACGCCTGATGTCGATGCCGAGGGCAGACACCATTGCCGCATCGCTCGCGCCGGCGCGCACCAGCATGCCGACTCTGGTGTGATAGACGAACAGGTAGAGACCG
>JBPYEF010000481.1:0-6524 GCA_051985875.1 Hyphomicrobiaceae bacterium | reverse complement strand
TGATCTCCCCACAGCAAGGCCCGCGTACCGCAACGCCCAGAGCACAGCCTAGTGCCCGGCGCGGGGCGGGACCATATCCCGTGCCTGGTGGCGCATTGCCGAGCCGCCCCTCCCCGCGCGGCCATGGCACGGTCGCGGTGGCACATTGCGCACAGTGCGGATCCGTGCCGGCAGATCTTAGCCGCGCCGCCACGGCGCCGGCATCCCCGGCCTCGGCCCACGGATAGTTCCAGCTGTAACAAACGCAAAACAACGGCAATCCCGGAGGAGCCCCATGAACAGACGGGAGTTTACTAAGGCAATCGCCGCCACGGCGTGCGCGACGCCATTCGCGGCGTCGGGGATTGCAGCGCAGCAGGCGCCGATCATCATCAAGTTCAGCCATGTGGTATCGCCGGACGCGCCCAAGGGCAAAGCCTCCCTCAAATTCAAGGAGCTCGCCGAGAAGTACACTAATGGCAGGGTGAAGGTGGAGGTCTATCCGAACTCTTCGCTGTACAAGGACAAGGAGGAGCTCGAGGCGCTGCAGCTCGGGTCGGTGCAAATCCTCGCGCCATCGATCTCCAAATTCGGTCCGCTCGGCGTCAAGGAGTTCGACGTCTTCGATCTGCCATTCCTGCTCTCCAACGAGGCCAATGCGCGCAAGATGTTTGCCAGCCCGATGATGACGAGCCTCAACGGCAAACTCGAAAGCAAGGGGGTCAGCGTCCTCGCCTATTGGGACAATGGCGATTACGTGTACACCTGCAACAAGCCGCTGATCACGCCCGACGACTTCCGCGGTCTGAAGATGCGCATTCAGGGCTCGAAGGTGCTGGACGCCGCCGCCCGCGAGCTCGGAGCGCTGCCGCAGATCATGGCCTTCTCCGAGCTTTACCAGGCGCTGCAGACCGGGGTCGTTGACGGCGAGGACAACGTTCCCTCCAACATTCTCACGCAGCGCTTCTACGAGGTGCAAAAGTACCTCACGGTCTCCGAGCACGGCCGGCTGACCTATGCCATGATCACCAACAAGAAGTTCTGGAATACGTTGCCGGAGGACGTGCGCAAGCCGCTCGAGCAGGCCGTGGCCGAGTCGACGAGCTTCTTCAACGAGACCGCGGCCAAGGACAATGCCGATGCCCTGGTGAAGATCAAGGCATCCGGCAAGATCCAGGTGCACGTCCTCACTCCCGAGGAGAGGAAGGCGTGGATCGCCAAACTCATGCCGGTGCACCGGGAGATGCAGGGTCGCTTCGGCAAGGCGTTCATCGACAGCGTCTACAAGGAGTCCGGCTTCGTGCCGCCGGCTTCGTGATGTCGGGGGATCGTTGCGCTGAGGCCAGCCGTCGCCTCGGAGCAGCCACGAACGCGGGGCGCCGAAACGGGAGATGATCTTCAATCGCATCCTCGATCGACTCGAGGAGTGGCTTATTGCCAGCCTGATTGCCGCCGCTACGTGCATCACCTTCGTGGCGGTACTACACCGATACGGGTCGAGCAACTCGGCGGCCCTGGCCGCGTGGGCGCACACCCACGGCTACGACGGGATCAGCATGGCGGCCAACTGGATCTACGTCCATCTGGTAGCCATCGATCTTTCCTGGGCTCAGGAACTCGCTACCTACATGTTCGTGTGGATGGCGAAGTTTGGCGCCGCGCTGGGCGTGCGTACCGGAATTCACGTCGGCGTCGACGTCCTCGTCAACAGGCTCACCCCGGCGACGCGCAAGCCGGTAATTGTGTTCGCGCTGCTGTGCGGCGCTGTGTTCACGGGTGTGATCGGCACGCTCGGAGCGGTCTATGTGCACGAGCTCGACCCCGACCAGGTGTCGCAAGAACTCGAGTGGCCGAGCTGGATCATCTATCTGTGCATTCCGCTCGGATCCTATCTGATGTGCTTTCGCTTTCTGCAGGTGATGTGGCGCTTCCTGCGCACCTCGGAAATTCCCCATCACGCCCATGGCGCCGGCTCGCAGCACGCGCCGGTAGCCGTTGGTGCCTCGTCAGCCGCACCGGTGTCACGATGAGCTTGGCCCCCCGCGCGGCGCCTCACCCCACCTCGGCGGCCATCATCGCTGCACTGATGATCGCCGTCCCCATCGTGCTGGTGGTGATCTGCACGGTAGCTGGATTGCAGCTCATCGAGCTGTCGCAATCCTCGCGCGCGATCCTGTTGTTCGCCTTGCTGCTGGCGCTGATGGCCACGGGCATGCCGATCTCGATCGCGCTTGGCCTTTCGGTGCTCACCTACCTGTTCGTCTTGAGCAACGTCGACCCGAAGATGGTCGGCCTCAAGCTGTTCACGAGCATCGACAAATTCGAAATCATGGCGATTCCCTTCTTCATTCTTGCGGGAAACTTCCTCACCTCCGGCGGGGTTGCCCGCCGCATGATCGCGTTTGCGACCTCGATGATCGGCCACTGGTTTGGCGGTCTCGGGCTTGCCGGCGTGGTTGCCTGCG
Source organism: Hyphomicrobiaceae bacterium (assembly GCA_051985875.1). Classification (GTDB taxonomy): domain Bacteria; phylum Pseudomonadota; class Alphaproteobacteria; order Rhizobiales; family Hyphomicrobiaceae; genus AWTP1-13. The sequence continues at coordinate 4,080 of JBPYEF010000481.1, read as the reverse complement.
CCCTGTTCGCGGCGATCTCGGGATCATCGGTCGCCACCGTCGTCGGCATCGGTTCCATCATCCTGCCGGCGATGGTCCAGCACGGCTATCCCCCGCGCTTCGGCGCGGGCGTGATCGCTACCTCGGGTGCGCTCGGCATCCTGTTCCCGCCATCGATCAATCTGGTGATCTATGCGGTTTCCACCAGCGGCATGCAGCCCCTCGGGCCGACCGGCCAGATCGTCGAATCGGCCTCGGTCGGCCAGCTGTTCATCGCCGGGTTGGTACCCGGACTGGTGCTCGCGACCCTGCTCGGCATCACCACTTGGTATCGGGCGTGGCGCAACGTCTACCCGCGCATGCAGCGGGCGAGCTGGGCCCAGCGCGCAGTGGCCTTCCGCGAGAGCTTCTGGGGCCTGTTCCTGATCGTCCTCGTGCTCGGCGGCATCTACACCGGGCTGTTCACGCCAACCGAGGCTGCGGCAATGGCCGCGATGTACGCATTCTTCATCGCCGTGTTCGTCTACCGCGAGCTGCGGCTTCGCGATGTTCCCGGCGTGCTGCTGCGCGCGGCCTCGATGAGCGCCATGATCCTCTACATCATCACCAATGCAGCGGTGTTCTCCTGGTTGTTGACGTCGGAGCAAATCCCCCAGTCGATGGCCGCCTGGATGACGGCGCAGGGCTTCGGTACGATCGGCTTTCTGCTGGTCACCAACATCGTTTTGCTCGCGGCCGGCAACTTCATGGACCCTGCGGCGATCGTGCTCATCATGGCACCGATCCTATTCCCGATGGCCGCGGCATTGGGCGTCCACCCCGTCCACTTCGGCATCCTGATGGCAGTGAACATGGAAGTCGGCCTGTGCCATCCGCCGGTCGGCCTCAACCTGTACGTGGCGAGCGGGATTACCAAGATGGGCATCACCGAGCTCACCGTTGCCGTCTTGCCGTGGCTGTTGACAATGCTGGGGTTCCTCGTACTGGTCACCTATTGGCCGGGGCTCAGTTTGTTCCTGCCGCGCCTGCTGGGCATGCTGTGAGCATGGCCGACGCCAACGCCGGGCAGCGGCCGCGTCCAGCGGTGGCGGACTCGGGCGTGATGGGCTCGGGTGTGATGGAGTCGGGGGTGACCGAATTGGGGGTGATATGCCCGCGCTCGACGCGCTCCTGTTCGATCTCGGCCGCGTGCTCATCGATCTCAGTGCCGCGCGGATGCATGCGCGCTGGGCGGAGCTTGCCGGCGTTCCCGTGGCCGAGGTCGCCGCGCGGCACGGCGCGCGCGTCGCCGGCAGCGAGCTGTTGCACCGTCACGAGCGCGGCGAGATCACCGATGCCGCCTTCTTCGCGCACCTGCGCGAGGCGCTGGAGCTCGAACTGACAGACGCCGAATTCAACGACGGTTGGAACGCCATCTTCCTCGGCGAGATGCCGGGCATCCGCCGCGTCTTGTCGCGCGCGCAAACATTGCGACCACTATTCGCATTCTCCAATACCAATGCCGCGCACCAGAAAGTCTGGTCGGTACGCTTCGCAGAGCTGCTCGCACCGCTGCGCAGGATCTACGTTTCGCACGAAATCGGGGCGCGCAAGCCGGAGGCGGCGGCATTCCGGGCGGTGGTCGCGGACATGGGTATCGCACCGGAGCGGATTCTGTTTTTCGACGATGCGGCAGAGAATGTTGCTGGCGCGCGCGCGTGCGGCCTGATGGCCGTGGAAGTAACGAGCGCTGCGGATGTCGAACGCGCGCTCGGCGACCTCGGCTGCCTTGGGGACGCGGTGCCGCAGCCGTAACCCCGGAAATCGACGTGCGCGCACCGAGCGCCGCACCGTTGACATGCACATCGAGTTCGGTGATCGGCTCGCCGGTCGGCAATTCGGGCCGTGTAGCTACGGCCCGGCACGCTGGAACGCGCCGCTCGTCGTCGCTCCCAAGCCTCCACCTGCCGGATCGGCTTCTCGCCTGCGCTATATACGCGTAAACATCACGCGGCGGTCAATGCGGCGGCATAACCCCGCGCGACGCTCCGCGCGTACACGGCCGGCTCAGCCGGGGCAGAAACACGCGCAAGACGCATCGGCCATATACCCGGTGCAACACCCGAGCAGAACGGTTGCGCGCACGACGACGGCTTGGATTCCTCACGGTACGGTGAAATGCGGTCACTTCGCGGTCTTGACCCGCCGGCGATGCGCCGGCTGCAGCGGGCCGGGCAGCGCCCGTTCCGCCTTGGCCTCGAGTTCGGACTCGTGCCGGCGGATGAACAGTCCAGCGCCAATCAACGCGGCTGCCCCGATGAGGAACAAGCACACCGCGACCGGCCCGGTCAGGCGCAACAGCGTCTTGCCGAAGGCGTAAGCGCTCATACCAATGACAACGACCCACAACACGGCGCCCGCCGCGTTGGCAACCAGGAATTGCCGCCAGTGCATGCGGTTCATCCCCGCCAGGAGGCCGGCGAGCACGCGCAGGATGGGTATGAAACGGCCGAAGAAGACGACCATTTGGCCGTGGCGCAGGAACAAGTATTGGCCGAGCTTGATCCTCGGCTCGGTCAGCCGCAGATACCCACCAAAGCGCAGCAGCAGTCGATACCCGAATTCACGCCCCACCCAGTAGCCGAGATTGTCGCCGATGATCGCGCCCAACGCTGCCGCGGCCATCACGCCGCCCACGTTCATATCGTGGTGGGTCGACGCATACAGGGCGCCGAGCACGAGCGCTGTTTCACCGGGCAGCGGCAAACCCATGCTCTCGAGAGCAACAATCACTCCGACGGACCAGTAGCCGTAGGCGTGAAACAGGTGCCTCAGGTATTCCGGCGTGAATTCCACGGTGACCGTCCGGTTAGGAGACAATGCCCGCCGCAATGTTGATCGTCAGGGCCAGAACGGCGGTATTGAAGAAGAACGAGATGATGGCGTGCAGCGTAACGAGGCGGCGCAGGGGCTTGCTGCGGATCGCCACGTCCGAGGTCTGCGAGGCCGCGCCGATCGATGTGGCGAAATAGAAGAAATCCCAATAGTCCGGATTTCCGTCCGCGGGGAAGACCAGTCCTTGGGCGACCGCGGCCTCGGCGCCGCTCGGCCGGTAGAATTCGTGTGCATAATGCAACGTAAAGACCACCTGGGTCACGGCCCACGCGAGAATGATCGTCGCGGCGGCCAATGCCAGGTACAGAGCCTTGAGGTGGCGCGACGCCTCCTTGGCCTCCACGAGCAGGCCACCGGTCGCAACGAAGCTTGCAAGGATGGCGAGAAGGACGATGACGAGGGCGACAATTCTGCTGTCGTCCTGGCGGGCGGCGCGGGCGCGGATGACGTCTCCCTTGCACGTCAGCATGACCCTGAGCGCCAGCAACAAATAGAGCGCGGCGCCGAGATCCCAGGCCATGGCCTCGCGGATGTTCGACGACCAGGCGCGCGGGAGTAGCAGCAGCGCAAGCAAGCCAACGGCAGCGGAGCAATAGAACCTCGGGCGGATGGCGATGGAGCGGGCGATGGACTTGGGACTGTACCACCTGCGGGTCCGGTGTGCGATTGTCGCGCCCTTGGCCATGGCTTAGTGCGACGGCACCAGCGCCGCCATGCACCGCTCAGCGCATGCGCAGGAGTGCACCACGGCGAACCCACCCTGCGGCTTGCGACCATGCCTGGGCGCGCAGGGAACGGACAAATTGGCGTCCATCTCGGACACGAGTGCACCCCTCGCCGGATTGATCCCCGCCGCCCTGCCGCGATAGCCAACCTGCGCGTGAATTGTCGTGACGTCCGTGACCCCACCGCCGCGCCCGCATTCTGCCGGATGCCGTATTAGCCTGCAATGCTCCTTGCCCTGCAATGCGCTCCGTTCGTGCACCGGTGAACGCCCTTGACCAACGCGAAGGCCCCGCCATGTCTAGGCATGAAGCGGGGCCGGTCATCACTGCCGATTTTATGCCCGGGGGTACCGGGCTCATTCACGAGGTCGTCCACCTCGTCGCATATCTCGTGATGTCTGCGGCTTGGGTTAATCGTCGAGTTCGAGACCGACTATCCAAGTCGTGCCCCGCGCTACGGCGAAGGCTGAGGTGACTCTGGGGTGGCGTCATCGCTCCTCCA
>JBPYEF010000480.1:0-11754 GCA_051985875.1 Hyphomicrobiaceae bacterium | reverse complement strand
CCGACGTCCCTGGTGATGCGCCAGGAGCGCGCGCACCTATTTCCCTCGGCGCGCTTGGATACGACGCCGACGCCCGTGACGTCCGGCAGCGTGAAGGCGTCCGCCGGCGGCTCGCCGGCTACGACCTCGATGTCCGAGGTGATGCAGATCTCCGCCAGGTCGATGCCATCGAGCGCGCCAAGCAGCGCATCATCGCTGACGTAGACGATCGGCGCCGCTTCCAGCGAGGAGCCGATCCGTTTGCTTGCCCGCTCGATCTCGAGCGCCCCTGTGACGACGCGACGCACGCGCTTGATCAGGTCCCATTCCTCGGCGAGTGCCTCGTCGCGCCAGGAATGCGGGAGCACGGGAAAGGTTTGCAGATGCACCGAACCGTCCGCCGAGGGGTAGCGGGCGAGCCACGCCTCCTCGGCCGTGAAGCACAACAGCGGCGCCAGCCACACACAGGTGCAACGGAATATTTCCGCGAGGGCTTCAAGTGCCGCGCGGCGCTTGTTGCTCGACGCCGGATCGCAGTAGAGCGCGTCCTTGCGCACATCGAAATAGAACGCGGATAGGTCGGTGTTCATGAAGTGCGACAGCGCTGCCACGACGCGCTTGTAGTCGTAGGCGCCGTAGGCCTCGCGTACCAGCGCGTCGAGCTCGGTCAGGCCGTGCAGCATCAGACGCTCGAGCTCCGGCATCGCCTTGGCCGCGATCCTCTCCTTGGGGTCGTGGTGTGTCAGCATGCCGAGCATCCAGCGCAGCGTGTTCCTGAGCTTGCGGTAGGATTCGGCCGTGCCTTGCAAAATCGCCGGACCGAAGCGAATGTCGCTTGCGTAGTCCGAAGAGGCAACCCACAGCCGCAGAATATCGGCACCCGACGTCTGCATCAGCTCCTGGGGCGAGAGCGTATTGCCCTTCGACTTGGACATCTTGTCCTCGCCCTTCTCGTCGAGGATGAAGCCGTGCGTCAGCACGACGTCGAACGGTGCTTGTCCGCGCGTGCCGCAGCTTTCGAGCAGCGACGACTGGAACCAGCCTCGGTGTTGGTCCGACCCCTCAAGGTACATCACCGTGTCCGACCCGCCGTCGCGCTTGCGCCTGATGCCGGCGAGGCTGGGAAAGGCCTGCGCATCCTCGAGCGTGAACGCGTGCGTCGAGCCTGAGTCGAACCACACATCCAGGATGTCGGTACTCTGCTCCCAGTCCTGCGGGTCGGCGACCAGGCCGTTGAGCAAGCGCTGTTGCACACCGGGCACAAACCAGGCATCGGCACCATGCGCAGCCAGCGCCGCGCGGGTACGGTCGATGAGTTCGCCGCACCCTGCGAAGTCCGGCGAGGGGATCACCTCACCGGTTCCCTTGTGCTGGAATATGGTGATCGGCACGCCCCAGGCGCGCTGCCGCGAAATCACCCAGTCCGGCTTGGCCAGCACCATGCCGCGCAGCCGGTTTTGCCCGGTTGCCGGGACGAACTCGGTCTCGGCGATCGCCTCGAGCGCGGTGGCACGCAGCGTCGGGTTGCCGCTGCGCCCGGGCAAGGTCATCGGCTTGTCCATGGCGATGAACCACTGCGGCGTGTTGCGGAAGATCACCGGCTTTTTGGAGCGCCAGGAGTGCGGATACTGATGTCGCAGCCGCCCCCGCGCGATCAAGGCGCCGGCCGCGATGAGGGCGCCGATGACGGCCTCGTTCGCGTCGCCCTTGTCGCCGCGATCGTCGATCACCCGCTTGCCCGCGAACGCAGGTACATCCTGCGTAAAACGGCCCTCGCCATCGACGGTGAACGGGATCGCCGTGTCGATGCCACGCTCTGCGAGCTGCAGGGCGTGGGCGGTCCAGATATCGAAGTCGTCTCGCCCGTGCCCGGGTGCGGTGTGCACGAACCCGGTTCCCTCCTGATCGGTGACGTGGTCGCCCTCGAGCAGGGGGACGGGGAACGTGTAGCCGAGGGCGCGCAGGGGATGCGCACAGGCGAGCGGCGCCAGTTCCTTGGCATCGACCGCCCGCACGCGTTCGAACCGGTCGACGCGCGCGGCGTGCATGACGCGCTCGGCGAGCTTGTCTGCAAGCAGGTATAGATCACCCGTCTTTGCCCAATTGCCCGCAGCGGACGCGGTCACCCGATACAACCCATAGGCAATTTTGCTGTTGTAGCTGATCGCTCGGTTGCCGGGGATGGTCCACGGCGTCGTCGTCCAGATGACAATGGCCGCGTGCGCCAGCGCGCCCGCGGGCGCGGGGCTATCGGCCGGTGACGCATCCGCCAGGAGCGGGAATTTCACCCAGATCGTGTCGCTCTGATAGTCGTGATACTCGACCTCCGCTTCCGCCAGCGCCGTCCTCTCGACGACGCTCCACATCACCGGCTTGGACCCGCGATAGAGCGTACCATTGACGGCAAACTTCATCAGCTCAGCGGCGATCGTCGCTTCCGCCCGATAGTCCATCGTCGAGTAGTAGTGCTCCCAGTCGCCTTGCACGCCGAGTCGCTTGAACTCCTCGCGCTGCACGCCGATCCAATGCTCCGCGAACGCGCGGCACTGCCTGCGGAACTCATTGACCGGCACGGCATCCTTGTCCTGCCCCCTGGCGCGATACTGCTCCTCGATCTTCCACTCGATCGGCAGGCCGTGGCAGTCCCAGCCCGGCACGTAATTGGAATCGAACCCGAGCATCTGCTGGCTGCGGGTCACCATATCCTTGAGGATCTTGTTGAGCGCGGTGCCGAGATGAATGTTGCCGTTGGCGTAGGGCGGCCCGTCGTGGAGCACGAACTTCGGTCTGCCGGCGGCGGCCCGGCGCAGAGCAGCCCAAAGGCCGATGCTCTCCCAGCGGCGCAGCAGCTCGGGCTCGAGCCGCGGCAGGCCGGCCTTCATGGGAAACGCGGTCTTGGGCAGTAAGAGGGTGGCGCTCCAGTCGCGCTTGGTGGCGGTGCTTTGCATGAGAATGCCGTAATGAAGAATGCCGTAATGACGATCGGCCGATGCGGGTGAAAGTGAGGGGGTTGACCCCGGACGCCCTCAGGCGACCGGGCCGATAATTCGCAGCGGCTCGGGCAGTGATCTCGGCATGGCGAGGCGCACTCTATCTGCGCCGGTCGCGCCGGGCAACCGGGGGTGCGCGTTCCGGCGAGGCCGACGCCAACGCCTCGGCGCCCCGCGACTACCCGCAAGGAGCCTTGCCGCGTCCTCAGCGCTGCGGCTGGGCCTTGGCATCGCGCGCCGGGACGGGGTGGGTCACGTGCGCGCGCAGGTCCGCCAGCAGCGCCTCCGTTGGCCAACAGTCGACGGCGAGCCCGTGGTCGCTCTGGTAGGCTCCAATCAGCGCGCGCGTGTTCATGCCGGCCTTGCCATCGCGCTTGGCGATCGGGTAGCCAGCCGCTTCCAGCCGCTGTTGGATCTCGCTGATACCCTGCGCCGACAGTTGTCGCACGTCGGCCCACGGGGTGTCGAAGCTGCCGCCGCCGGCGATGCGATCGCCGAGGTTGCCGACGAACAGCGCGTAGAGATCGGACATGTTGTAGCGCTTGAAGGCGAGGAAGTTTTCGAGCGCCAGGAACGCCGGCCCGAACGCGCCAGCGGGCGTCAGCACAAAGGCTTGTGCATCTTGCACCTCGGCCGGGAAGGCGCGCCCGCCGGTGCGCTTCACGCCGCGCGCGATCCACTCGCGCAGCGGGCGTGCGCGATCCGGTCCCTCGAGGGCGCAGGATACTCCCTTCGGCAGCTGCACCTCATAGGCCCAGCCCTGGCCGGTCACCCAGCCCTTCTGTTTCAGTTGGTTGGCCGCGGATGCCAGCGCGTCGGGAATCGAGTTCCAAATGTCCTTGCGCCCGTCGCCATCGAGATCGTAGGCCAGCGTATAGTATTCCGAGGGCATGAATTGCGTCAGACCCATGGCGCCGGCCCAGGAGGAGACCATGTTCTCGCGCGTGCGCACGCCCTCCTCGAGCATCTTCAGGGCGTACAGCAACTCGCTGCGGAAGATATCCTTACGGCGGCCGAGATAGGCCTCGGTGGCGAGTGCCCGAATCGCATAGTAGCCCGTTCGCTCCGTGCCGAATGCCGTCTCACGCCCCCAGATGGCGAGCACGAATTGCCGCTCGACGCCGATTTCACGTTCGATTTTGTCAAGCCAGGGTGCGTGCTTGGCCAGCAGTACCCGGCCCTGCTCGCTGAGGCGGGTGAGGGAGCGTTCGCTCAGATATTCGGCGGGCGTCTTGGTGAACTCGGCCTGCCCCTTAACCTCGCTCTTGCCGGGCAGCATCAGGTCGGGAAGCGCCAGGTCGGGGGTGACGCCGCGCAGCGCCAGATCGAATGTCGCGCGCGATATCCCAAACGCCTGTGCCTCCGGCCAAAGTCCGGCGAGGAACGCCTGAAAGGCATCGGCGCTGCGGCTGTTCGGCGCCGTCGCCGCGGCGAGGAGCACGCCAAGCAGCGCTGCCGCAAGCCCGGCCGACGCGCGTCCGAGAGCGCCGGTGCGGTGCCAAGGTTTGTGCTGCGTGGCGCGCGCACGCGGCGCGACCGCGCGCGGAGTGAAGGGGCGCATCATGGGCGTCTCATTCCCGCAATTAGCGGCCATTTTGCGGCACATCTTGGCTCGCCGCAGCGCCGCTGGAGGCGAGTCGTTCTTCCCACTGCAGGGCCTGGTGCACGATCGTCTTAAGGTCGTCGTGTTCGGGCGTCCAGTCGAGCTGCTGGCGGATCTTGCCGGCCGCGGCGATGACGATCGCGGGGTCGCCCGGGCGTCGTGCGGCGCGACGCACCTCGAACTTACGCCCCGACACGTGCTGCACCGCCTCGATCACCTGCAGCACGGAGAAGCCGCGCCCGTAGCCGCAGTTGAAGGTGGCGCTCGCCCCGCCACCGCGCAGGTATTTGAGGGCGGCAAGGTGTGCCTGTGCCAGGTCGGTGATCTGGATGTAGTCGCGTATGCAGGTGCCGTCGGGGGTCGGATGATCCGTGCCAAATACCTCGATGTGGCTGCGTTGCCCAAGCGCGGTCTCGCAGGCGACCTTGATCAGGTGCGTTGCTCGCGGCGTCGACTGCCCGGCGCGGCCGCGTGGATCGGCTCCCGCGACATTGAAATAGCGCAAAGTGACGTGGCGCAAGCCGTGGGCGCGCGCCGCGTCGGCGAGCATCATCTCGCTCATCATCTTGGATGCGCCGTAGGGTGAAAGCGGTCGCAAGGGGGCATCCTCGCCGACAGGCAGTGCGCTCGTCATGCCGTAAACGGCCGCAGTGGACGAGAAGATGACCTGGCGTACGCCGCAGGCGACGACAACCTGCAGCAACGCTCGCGTCTTTTCGGTGTTGTTGAAGTAGTAGCCAAGGGGGTCGGCAACCGAATCGGGGACCACTATCGAGGCGGCGAGATGCAGGATGGTATCGACCGCGTGGGCCTTTATCACGCCGCGGAGCAGGGCCTGGTCGCCGACGTCCCCGGCGACGAACGCCGCCGCTTCCGGCACCAGGCGGCGCACCCCCGTAGACAGGTCGTCGACGACCACGACCGGCTCGCCGACATCCGCCAGCGCCAGCGCCATATGGCTGCCGACGTAGCCTGCACCGCCCGTCAGGAGGATGCTCATGGCTGCATTCCCTGCTACCCACATGTTGCCTTTGCGGTGGTTCCGGACTGTTATTAGCACCGCAAATGGTTGATGGTTATGCCACCGAAGGCGCCCCCAGCGTGGGGGGCCGTCGCAGCGCCCAAGATCGCAAGCCCCAAGATCGCATACGCGGGCCCGATCACGCAGGTCTAGTCGCAGGTAGTCGCAGGTCCAGGCACACGGGTCCAGTCACGTCCAAGATCGCACAGTCACAAGATCCTCAGCATGAGCACCAAGCAACCGATCCGCAAAGCCGTCTTCCCGGTCGCCGGACTTGGAACACGCTTTTTGCCAGCCACCAAGGCAATGCCCAAAGAGATGCTTACCGTCGTCGACCGACCGGTTATCCAGCACGTCGTCGACGAGGCGCAGGCCGCGGGCATCGAGCATTGCATATTCGTGACCGGGCGCAACAAGGGGGTGATCGAGGATCACTTTGACAGTCAGTTCGAACTGGAGCGGACCCTATCGGAGCGGGGTAAGCAGCGCGAGCTCGACGCGTTGCTGCGCGAGCTGCCGCGCCCTGGACAGATGAGCTTCACGCGCCAGCAGGCTCCGCTAGGTCTCGGACACGCCGTATGGTGTGCGCGCGAGATCGTCGGCAAGGAACCGTTCGCACTGCTGCTGCCGGACATGCTGCATCGCGCTTCGCGTCCGTGCCTTGCGGAAATGCTCGAGGCCTACGGGCGAACGGGCGGCAACCTTCTTGCCGTCAGTCCCGTTCCGGACGACCAGACCCATCTCTACGGGATCGTCGGCGTTGCCGATGCGCACGCCAAAGTCGCGGCGATCACCAGCATGGTGGAAAAGCCGCCGCACGGCACGGCGCCATCCAATCTGCACATTACGGGCCGCTACATATTGCAGCCGGAAATCTTTGCCCTACTGGAGAACGCCGAACGCGGCGCCGGTGGGGAGATCCAGATCACCGATGCAATGCTCAGACTCGCCGCCGTGCAGCCGTTCTTCGCCGTGCGCTTCGACGGCATGATTTACGATTGCGGCTCGAAGCTCGGGTTCCTTGCGGCCAACGTCGCCTACGGCCTCGCCCGCGGCGATGTGGGGCCGCAGCTGCGGCGCGAGCTCGAGCGCCTGCTGGCGATGCAAACGCCCTGAGCTGCCGGCCGCGACGCACCGCCAGGGTGCGGTCTCGGGTGGCATCGCGCGCGGCATTGCGCCGCGGCGCCGTGCCAGGCGCGCCTGGCGCCGCAGCTTTTTGAGTTGCCTATAACCCCCGGGACGATACAGTAGCCGGAGACGATTCGGGTGCACGGTCGGGTGGGCGCTGGGGCACCGAGGGATATCGCTTTTCAGGTGTGATCGGCATGGCGCAATCAGTGGCCAGGCGCAAGCTGCAGGTCGTGGGGGGTGCTGCCGGCCCGCGGCCGCTGGTCGCAACCGATCCGGTGCGGTCGGCGGTACGCACGCTCGATTTTGAGTGCGGTGGACTGGAGGCGCTGCGCGCAAGCCTTGCCACCCAGCTCCGGCAGCCCTTCGCCGAGGCGGTGCGGGTGCTGGCACGGGCCAGGGGCCGCGTCATCGTCACCGGCATCGGCAAGAGCGGGCACATAGCCCAGAAGGTCGCCGCCACATTCGCCTCTACCGGCACGCCCGCATTCTTTGTCCATCCGAGCGAGGCGAGCCACGGCGATCTTGGCATGATCACGCGCGAGGATGCGATCGTTGCCATTTCCTGGTCGGGGGAGAGCGTCGAGCTCGGCAATATCCTGACGTACTCGCGGCGCTTCAAGGTGCCGTTGATCGCCATCACCTCGCGCTCCGATTCGGCACTCGCCAAGCAGTCCGATATCGTCCTTGAGCTGCCGCGCGCCAAGGAGGCGTGTCCGCACGGGCTGGCGCCGACGACGTCGACCACCATGCAGCTCGTCATCGGCGATTGCCTGGCCATTGCCCTTCTGGAGAACAAGGGTTTCACAGCGCACGACTTCAGCGTGTTCCATCCCGGTGGATCGCTCGGCGCCAGCCTGCAGTTCGTCGCCGATCTCATGCACGTTGGTGAGCGCATGCCGCTGGTAGGCGAACACGAGGTCATGTCCGACGCGCTAGTGACGATGACGGAAAAGAGCTTCGGCTGCCTCGGCGTGATCGATGGCAAGGGGCGTCTCGTCGGCATGTTCACTGACGGCGATCTCCGGCGGCACATGGGCCCCAAGCTGTTCGAGGCGCGGGTCGGTGAGATCATGACCAAGAAGCCCAACACCCTGACCGGCGATATGCTCGCCTCGGCGGCGCTGCAGCAGATCAACGCCCTGAAGCGCACGCAGATGTTCGTCGTCGACAAGGGCAAGCCGATCGGCATCGTGCACATCCACGACCTGCTGCGCGCGGGCGTTGCCTGAGGTCAGGCGCTTGCAGAAGGAAGCACCACCCTAAAGCGCGCAGCACCAGGGCGGAGAGGACGTCACTGGAACAGGTTCCACGGCCAGGATAGGGCCGGCGCCGCGGCCGCCTTCTGCGCGTGCCGCGCATCTGCAGCGGAAGGCTTATCGTGCCCCTTCGCTTTGGGCGCCACGGCTGCTGCCGTGTGCGGTACGCTGGGGCGCGCGGGCGGGTCAATCACGACGAAGTGGGCGCGCGGGCGCATCAGCAAGGGCGCGGCGGACGCGGCATGCGCCGTCGCGACGGGCCCGCTGCGGTCGCCGAGGTAATCCCCAACGTATGCATGGAGAGCGAACGCCCCCGCCGTCAACCCCAGGGCCGCGAGCAGCAGGGAACAGAGCAAGAGGAGCGTTGTCATCGGTGGGTCTTACGCACACGGGTACGTTCCCGTCGGAACATTCCTGCCGGACCCCGCGGCCGCTCCGTAGCGTGAGAATATGGAGCGCGTGTGGCCAACGTGCCTGCACACATGATCATGCCGGCGATGCAAAAGCCGCGCTGGGCTGCCCGCTCGGCACGCTCCGACGCCGGGTGATTGAGCGGTTTCTTGCCCCCTACATGGAGGCCGACGCGCCGCACGGCGCAGGAGCTCGTCGGGCAGCGAGTACGTGGCGCAGGATCTCGCCGCTTAGTTCGGCACGCGCGCAACCAGCAGGGTCGTGCCGCTGCTCCCCGTGACGCTCACGCTCACGCCGGCGGGCGTGTCGGGACCCTCCGCCGGCCACAGCGTATCGCCGGCAAGCACCTTGCCGCGCCCGCCCTCGATCGCCTCGGCAACAAGCAGCAGGCGGCCGATAAGTTGCGCCGCGCGCCGGTTGAGATTGGGTTGATCGCTGGCACTCGCGGTGAGGCGCGACAGCAGGAAATCGATGCCGCAGTCGCCGAGCAAAGCCGCCGCGCCGGCTGCGAGCAACCACCCACCGCGCGTTTGGCCGTGCATGAGATACAAACCAGCGGCGATGCCGAGGCCGGCCGCGATCCAGGGCAAGGCCATGCCGATCAGGGCGAGAATCCAAATGAGCGCGCTCGGGTCGCCATGACCGGGACGCGCTTCCTCAGGCCGATTCTGCCACCACTTCCGAAGCCGACGCACGCTCCACCACCAGCACGGTTCCCTTGGCAGCCGTCACCGTAACGCGGCTCCCGACCGCCGCATCGGGACCTTCCGCCTGCCACAGCGTATCCCCAACGCGGACCTTACCGCGGCCATTGCGAATCGCCTGCTCGACCAGCAGGGACCGGCCGATGTACTGCTGCCCACGCTCATTCAGCGCCGGCACGTCGCTGTGCGTCGTCTCCGGACGCACATAGCGGCGCACCATGAATACGCTCAGCACGGCGAAGCCGGCGAACGCCAGCATCTGCCACGGCCAGGCGATGCCGGTTGCCAGCGCCAGCAGACCGACGCAGGCCGCAGCGATGCCAAACCACAGGAAGTGCACGCCCGGCAGCATCGTCTCCAGCGTGAACAATACCACCGCGAGCAACAGCCAGTTCCACGCGCCAAAGGTGAACAGCAGCGATGTCACGTTCATGGCGTTTCCGTCCCTGCCCGACTGCGCGCTCGCGCGTCACGTTTGGGGCACGCTGCCCGCCCGCCCGGTCCTGCCGGAGACCGTAAGCGGACCGGCGGCGCCGTTCCTGCCGAAGGCCTCCTTGCTGATTTCGGCAAGACCGGCAAGCGAGCCGATCACCGAGGCCGCCTCGAGCGGCATCATGATGATCTTTTCGTTGGGCGAGCGGGCGATCGCCTCCAGCGCTTTCATGTAGTTGTTGGCGACGAAGTAATTGATCGCCTGCACGTTGCCGCCGGCAATCGCCTGGCTGACGACCTCGGTCGCCTTAGCCTCTGCCGCAGCCGAGCGCTCGCGCGCCTCGGCGTCGCGGAACGCCGCCTCCTTGCGAGCCTCGGCAGCGAGCATCACTGCCTGTTTCTCGCCTTCCGCCTTCAGGATTGCGGCTTGGCGCAGACCCTCCGCCTCGAGGATCTGGGCACGCTTCTCGCGCTCGGCCTTCATCTGGCGCGCCATGCTGTCGATCAAATCGCGCGGGGGGGCGATATCCTTGATTTCGATGCGCGTCACCTTGACGCCCCAGGCCTCGGTCGCCGCATCGACGACCTGCAGCAGCTTGGCGTTGATCTGGTCGCGGTTGGAGAGCAGCTCGTCGAGATCCATCGAGCCCATCACGGTGCGGATGTTGGTCATCGCCAGGTTGACGATCGCCACCTCGAGCCGCTCGACCTCGTATGCCGCCTTCGCCGCGGCCAGCACTTGATAGAAGGTAACACCGTCGACCGTGACCATCGCGTTGTCGCGGGTGATGATGCCCTGCGAGGGTATGTCGATCACCTGCTCCTTCATATTCATCTTTGCGCCGACGCGCTCCATGACGGGAACGAGGATGTGCAAGCCCGGGGTCAGTGTGCGCGTGTAGCGGCCGAACGTTTCGATCGTGTAATTGTAGCCTTGTGGCACGATCTTGATGGTCGACCAAAGTGCGGCCGCGGCCAACACCATCAGCAGCAGGACAAAGGTTTCGAAGCCGCCAAACAGCATGCTCATCGTACCTTTCCCGGAATTCATCCGGCTCCTGTCAGCGCGCCATGTATGTAGTCATCGATTGGGGCAAGTTTTAGGGGGTGAGTGTGAGTTACTGGTAAACAACTGTTTGCCCAATTATAAAATCGGCAAACAAAAAGCGCGGCTTTTACCGCGCTCAAACTGCGCCGCCGATCACATCCAGCCGGCGAGCTCACGGCGAGCCAGCGTTTCGATGACGCGCATGCCCTGCGCACCGTCATTGAGGCACGGCACATAGGTGAACTGCTCGCCACCGCTGGCCATAAACGCCGCGCGGTTTTCCATGTCCAGCTCCTCGAGCGTCTCAAGGCAGTCGGCGCTGAAGCCGGGTGCAATGATCGCCAGCCGCCTGACCCCCGACTTTGCCAGCCGTTCGATCTCTTCGATGGTGTAGGGCTGCAGCCAAGGCTCCGAGCCGAAACGCGATTGGAAGGTGGTGTGCCAGTGCGCCGCCGCCCAGCCGAGCTCCTCGCGCAGCAGTCGCGAGGTCTTCTGGCACTGGCAGTGATAGGGATCGCCCGCGGTGAGGTATCTTTGCGGCATGCCGTGGAACGAGGCGATCACGGCATCGGGCGGCTGTGCCAGCTTGTCGAGCGCGCTGCGCAAGCTGGCGGCGAGTGCGGCGATATACACGGGATCCGCATAGTAGGGTGGCGCGATGCGCAGCGTCGGCTGCCAACGCAGACGCATCAGGGCGCGAAATACCGCGTCGCACGCGGTTGCCGTGGTCGCGGCCGCGTACTGAGGATAGAGCGGAACGAGCAGCATGCGGTCGCAGCCGCGCCGCTGCATCGCGGCGATCCGCTCCGCGATGGAGGGTGCACCATAACGCATCGCCCAGTCGACGATGATGCGCTCATCGGCGAGCGCGGCAGCGAGCCGCTCGGCCTGCGCGCGGGTGATGGTTTTGAGCGGGCCTTCGTTGCGTTGCCTATTCCAGATCTTATCGTAATCCTTGCCGCGCCGGCGCGGGCGCACGCTGAGGATGACGAGATGGAGGATCGGCCACCATTTCCAGCGCGGCTCCTCGATCACGCGCCGATCCGACAGGAATTCCTTGAGGTAGCGCCGCATCGGCCAGTAGCCGGTCGCCTCCGGGGTTCCAAGGTTGAGCAGCAAGACGCCGATGCGTCCGAGCAGCGGCGTGGGATGGCCAGCCGGCAAAGACCTCCCCGTCGC
>JBPYEF010000479.1:0-8137 GCA_051985875.1 Hyphomicrobiaceae bacterium | reverse complement strand
TCCGGTCGCTTTCGCCTGCGGCGGCGTTGAGCTTGAGAATCGGCGCGAGCGCAAGCAGGGTCTTGCCGGTGCCGCGATCGACCACCACCAGCGCGGCGACGAGGATCAGGGCCAGCAAACCGCCGAGGTAGCCGAGCCCCCAACTGATCCCGGACAGGCGGCCGTACTGCTCCCGTGGCACGAGCGTCGGCATCATGCCGTTGAGCAGCACGATGGCGAATTCGGCGCTGACGGTGGCGACCACGTAGGCGGCCAGGACCAGGGCGATGATCCCGCCGCTGGCGTTGGGCGTTGCCATCCACAGCAGGCTCATGGCCGCTGCGAAGCACACCACCAGCAGGCCCATCCGCCACTTCGCCCCGCCCTTGACGTCGACGACGGCCCCGAGGATTGGGCTGCCGAGGGCAATCAGCACGCCGGCCGCGGCCGCCGCATAGGCCCACAGCGATTGGCCGCGGACGGGGTCGGCGATGCATTGGTTGACGAAGTATGGACCGAACAGGAAGGTGACGATCAGCGTGTAGAAGGGCTGTGCCGCCCATTCAAACAGCACCCAGCCGGCGAGGGCACTTGTGCCGGCCGAGCGCTGCGGTAGCGTGGTTGCGGAAATGCTCGCTGTGGCCGCGGCGGCGGCGCGGGGATCGGCGTTGGAGCTCGGCATCGTCCCTCTCAGAGTGCGCGGGCGGTATCTCTTGGCGCGCACCACGGTGCCGCGCCGCATCGGCACGAGCTTACCGTATCGCGCCATGGCGCTGGCGTGCACGCGCTCGCCGAGCGTTCGCTCCGCGCGCGGCAAGCGATTGGTGCGCCAGCCCCGGAGCACCAGCCGACGCAGCGGCTGCACGCCGCGCATGTCCTGGTTGATCAGGCGCACGAACGGGAGCAGACGGGCGAAGCGGTAGATTCCCGTCGTGGGCATTCGCTGCTCGCCCTCGGCATCGGGCCGGGCCATCTCC
The DNA here is from genome assembly GCA_051985875.1 of Hyphomicrobiaceae bacterium. GTDB lineage: Bacteria > Pseudomonadota > Alphaproteobacteria > Rhizobiales > Hyphomicrobiaceae > AWTP1-13. The sequence continues at coordinate 7,181 of JBPYEF010000479.1, read as the reverse complement.
GACAGATACGCAAAGTCGATGGCCAAATCGGTGGTTTCGCCGACGCGCTGGGCCATCCACATCAGCGCCGTGTCCGCTAACCCTCTTGCTGTTCCTCCACCCCCGACGTCCACGTGACTGCCGGGAAACCACGTCTGCTCGATGATCTGCGCGTCGGCAGGGGTCGCATGGCGCTGGCGCGTCCACAGCAGCGGGCCGAATGCGGCGCGCGGTTCGTCGATCGCCAGCGCATGCAGACCGACATCGACGTTTGCCGGCAGCGTGCTGACGCGCGCGCAGTCGTCCCGTGACAGGAACGGCAGGGCGAGATTGCCGACGGTGTCCCAGACCCCGATACATCGGATGCGCACCGGAAAATGCATTGCCGCGCGCAACCGGCTTAGCTTCTCGGCTTCGGGGTTGTCGCGATAGCGCCGGTAGTGGCGCCAATTTTGCCGCACCCGGTCGACGGATTGCGCGGGGAGGAGCCCGATGACGGCGATCAGCTCGGCAAGCTGTCTCGCCTCGAAGGCGCCGCGCGAGAAGCCAAAGAGGTAGATCTCGTCCCCGGGCAAGAAATTCTCGCACAGATAGGCATATGCGCTGCGCACGCGGCGGTTCAGGCCGATGCTCAGGGCGCCAGCCAAAAAGCCCAGGCCTCCGGTGAGTTTGGCGGCGATCCCCAACTCGTAGTGCGCGCACTGGGCGACGCCCGCGGCATCGCTCGTCAGCATGGCGCGCTGCAGTTTGACGACGTTGGTGACCTCCTTTTGTTGAGGGCTGTCCCAAGTGCCGTCAAAGAAGCACACCAGCCGTTTCATCGCCACCCAGTGCCGAACAGGAGCCACTGTCCAGCTATCCCTAGCCGGTGCGCACGTGTGAGTCGACGACCGAGTCCGCCGCGCGCGCAACGCGCGGCCATCCCGCGGCGGCCATGCCACGCACAGGCGCATCGGGGGCGCATCGGGGGCGCATCGGGGGCGCATCGGGCGCCGGACGGCCACGTGCGGCAGGAGAGCTGAGCGGGCGATTTGGCGTGCACCGAGCGGCGCGGCGGGTTTAGACTTCGCCGCCTCGATTTGCCGGGTGTGTCGCCGATGACGGAAGACCTTGCCGCGGAACTTGCCGACCTCAAGGCCGCAGCGCAAGCCTGCGCCGGCCGCGTGCAGCCGATACCGGGGCTGACATGGCCGCGGGACGCGCGCATTGCTGTCAACTTCACGGTGGACTTCGACGCCATGCTGCTGCGGCGGCTGAACAACGAGCCGCCGATGCAGCTCGCCAAGGGTGAGTTCGGCGGCCGCGTCGGCATCTGGCGTCTGCTCGAGCTGTTTCGCGCGCACGCCATCAAGGCGACCATCTTCACGCCGGGGCGAATTTGCGAGCTCTATCCACGGGCGCTCAAGGCGGCGGTCGACGCAGGGCACGAGCTCGCCGACCACATGTGGGAGCACCGCGTGCCCAAGCAGGCGGAGCTCGAGCGCGACCATCTCCTGAAGAGCGTGGCGGCGTTGGAGGGCGTCAGCGGCCGTCGACCGGTTGGCTCGCGCAGCCATCATACGCGCGAGCTACTGCGCGAACTGGGCTTCCTCTACAATTCCCACGGCGCACCCGGCCACGCGCCGTACTACGTGTGCGGCCAAAGCGGCGAGCCTCTGCTGCTCGAGCTCCCTTTCCACTTTGCCATCGACGACGCCATGTTCTTCAGCTTCGCGTGGTACGCATCCGCCAATGCCGAGCAGCGCCTGTTCGATTGCGACCGGGTGCTCGACATGTGGTGGGCGGGGTTCATGCAGCAGTATCGGCAGGGCGGCTACCTCAACGTCTGCCTGCACCCGTTCGTGTCCGGGCGCGCGCTGCGCGTTGCCATGCTCGATCGCCTGATTGCACGCATGCGGAGCATGCCCGGGGTGTGGTTTGCGACCTGCGAGGAGCTTGCCCGCCACTGTCTGCGCAATTTTCCGCCCCGTCGCGGGGCGTCCTGAGCAAGTTCGGCAGGTGGAGCATGCCCTGGAAAGAGAACTATACCATCAGCGATGAAGTCAGCCTCAGCGACGCCGACGTGCACTGGCCAGAGAGCAAGCGTTGTGCCGTGCACATAGTCGTCGACCTCAGCGTTGCCGGCAGCGGTGCGGGAATTCGCGCCGGCGATCTTGCCAGCAACGCGGCGCACTTCGCGGCCAACGAGGGGCTCGATATGCTGCTTAGGCTGCTGTCCACGCACCGGCTGCAAGCGACCTTCGCGGTACCGGCGGTCACCGCCGCCGCCTATCCCGCTAGAATCCGGGCCCTGGTTGCGTGCGGGCACGAGGTTGCCGCTCACGGCTTTCGCCACGAGGACGTGAGCACGCTCGACCGCGAGGAAGAGCGGCGGCGACTGGCGTTTACGACCGCGACGCTCGCCGAGGTCGCCGGGCAGCGCCCGGTGGGCTGGTTCTCGCTACCGCGCCAGACCGATGCCTTCGCCGGCGGCAGCATCAGCCACAACACCATGGCGCTGCTGCTCGAGGCCGGATACGCCTACATGGGCAACGGCCTTGCCGACGACATCCCCCACTACTGGGTGACGGACTTTGCCCAGCGGCGTGCGATCCTGACCCTTCCCTACTACTATCACTTCGACGACCAGTTTTTTTGCATGTTTCCGCGGCAGGGCACGGGTCTTGAGAACTCCGACATGCTGATGCGCAACTGGCGCCACGAGCTCGATGCCCAGTACCGGCGCGGTCGCTTCTTCACCATGACCGTTCACCCGCAGCACATCGCCTGGTGCAATCGCATGGGCGGGCTCGAGGACTTCCTCGGCTATCTGACGCGCCTGCCCGATCTGTGGAACCCCACGGGGGCGCAATGCGCCGCCTACTGGCAGGCCACCTACCCCGCGGCAACCTCGCTCAAACTCGAGCCGAGCATTTGGCGGGACTACCCGGGCAGCCTGAGCTAGGTCGGACGCGGCGAATGCGAGGCGCTGTGTCTGCGCCGCCGCCCGCGCGGGAAGCGCCGGCGCTAGGGTTCGGCGTCGCGCCTGAGCACCGGGGCGGCGACGCTTTCCGTCATTATGTTGACTACCGCCGGCTTGCCGCTGGCAATAGCCCTAGCGATGGCACCGGCGATCTGGTCGGCTGTCTCCACGAACTCGCCATGACCGCCGAGTGCGATCGCCAGCGCGTCGTAGCGCGCGGGCAGCAGCTCGCAACCGTGCATGCGGTTCTCGCCGTAAAAGCGCCGCTGCAGCTGGCTTTCCGCGTTCCAGCACGCGTCATTGCCGACGATGGCAACGAAGGGCAGCTTGCGGCGCACGGCGGTCTCGATCTCGGCCATGTGGAAGCCAAAGGTGCCGTCGCCCATCACGGCAAAGATCGGCGCCGCACGGTCGTGGAAGCGCGCAGCGAGCGCAAATGGCAAACCCGCGCCGATCGCACCCGTCACCGCGTTGATCATCCGCCGCGGAGCCCGTAACAGGCACTGGCCCCATTGCGCGAACTCCCCACCATCGCAAATGAGTATGGTTGCAGGATCACGGGCAACGACCGGGCCGAGCGCGCGAAACACTTCGACCGGGTGCAGCTTGCCTTGTGTCCGCGACGCAATGCGCTCCCAGGCGTGCGGGCGACCGTCGATGGCTGCGCGCGCCTCGGCGAGCCAGCCGCTGCTGCGCGGCTGGCGCATGCCGGCGCGCCGGATCAGCATCTGCGCCGCCGGAATGGCGTCGGCGAGCGCGCCGATCAGCAGCCTCTCGCCCTTCTCGCGGGCGGCGCGGGCGAGCAGCGTTGCATCGGGATCGAGGACAATCAGCCGCGCCGCAGCGTCGGCCACCGGCGGCTCCAGCCAGCGCACGGTGAAGTCCAGCGCCTTTCCCAGCAGCAGCACGAGGTCGGCTTGCCGCATCACATCGCCGAAGGCGCCGAGCGTCGCGTCGGCGACGCCGCGCGGGCTCTCGAGTACCACGGCGGGGACACCCGTCGCCCGCTCGAGTTCGCCGAGCAGCGTGCGCCCGGTACGGTTCGACAGGTGCGGTCCGGCGAGAATCAGGGGGCGAGCCGCTGCCTGCAGCGCTGAGAGCACGGCGTCGGCAAGGTCCTCGTGCAGCGCCACCACCGATCCCGGCCGCGGCGCGGGCCAGGAGACGATATCGTCGCTCACCGCTGCATCGAGGAGGTCCGAGGGAAGGCTCAGGTGCACCGGGCCAGGGCGGCCGGCGCGGGCGATTTCCAGCGCACGAGCGATGTCGTCGGCGAGCGTCGCCGTCGCGCGTGCGGTCCATGATGCCTTGGTGACGGGGGCCGCCATCGCCGCCTGGTCGAGTTCCTGGAAGCCGCCGCGCCCGAGCTCCCACGTGGCGGCGTGGCCGGACAGCAGCAGCAGCGGGCTTTCGGCGCCGAGCGCGGTAAACAGCGCTCCGACCGCGTTGGCATGTCCTGGCCCTCCGGTGACCAGGGCCACGCCCGGTTCGCGCGTGAGCCGGCCCCACGCGTCGGCCATGTGCACCGCGGCGGCCTCGTGGCGCACATGCACCAAGTCGATCGGCCGGCCGATCGCGGCGTCGAACAAGCTCATGATGTGATTGCCCGACAGGGTGAACAGGTGCGTGACGCCCTGCCGCTCGAGCGCGCGGATGACGATATCGGCGCCTCGCAAGGCTTCGGTCATGTGCGGTGCACTCCAGAGGTTGTGACGCCCATCCGGGCGCTTCGAGAAGGAGTTTGCACCGCGTCCGTCGGGCGCCGTCAACGGCCAACCCTGCGCACGGCGGCAAGCTAGCCATGTAGCCGCCCTGTACCCGTCCCTGTACCTCGTCCCTATACCCGACAAGTGCCGGCCCGTTGCACCCGCCCAAATACGGGAAAGCTTGAGGCAAGAGCTTGCGGAAGTTGATGCTTTGGCGCATGACCGGAACGCAACCCGAATGCGGAACCGCGCCGGCTCGGTTTGCTGCGCGGCGCACGGTGCGCCGCCATCGCCGTTGGACAGCCGATGCACAGCCGATGCTGAGAGTTGGTATCCTCGGAGCAGGCCACTTCGGCGCGGTTCATGCGCGCGCGCTCAACGCCACGCCGGGTGTCGCGCTCGTCGCCGTCTGCGCGGAGGAGTTGAGCCTCGCGCAGGCGTTTGCGGCGCGGCACGGTGGCAGGGCGCATGCCGATTGGCGCAGCGTTCTCGACGACGCGACGATCGATGCCGTCGTCGTCGCCGCGCCGCATCAGTTGCACTGCGAGATGGCGGTGGCCGCGGCCAGCGCCGGCAAGCACGTATTGCTGGAAAAGCCCATGGCACGCAGCGCCGTGGAGTGCTCGGCCATCATCGCCGCCGCCGAAGCCCATGGCGTCAAGCTGATGATCGGTCACGTGCTGCACTTCGCGCTCCCCGCTATGGTGGCGCGCCGGATCGTCGATGCGGGCGAGCTCGGCCGGCCGGTGCTTGGCGCAAGCGCGCTGTGCAAGCTGTGGATGGAACCGAATCGGCGCGGCTGGCATCTCGATGCGGCTGCCGGCGGCGGCATGCTGATGACTGCCGGCATCCATGCGCTCGATCTGTTGATCTGGCTGATGGGTGGCGAGGTTGCCGTGGTCTCAGCGGCCGCGGGCGCGCTGTTCCACGCTCAAGCGGCCGACGATGCGGCGATGCTTTTGTTGCGGTTTGCCGACGGGCGCTTCGGGCAGGCGGCGAGCGTCGGGTATCGCGACGGGGCCGGCACTTACGGCATGGACCTGGTGTGCGAGCGCGGCACGCTGCGGATTGATCTTGAACGCGGCGTCTTCACCGGCCGCAACGGTCGTTGGACCACTGTCCCGGCTGCGACCGAGGCCGATTGGATGCTGCGCGCCGTGGAGCGCGAGTGGCGGGCCATGGTCGCGGCGGTCAGGGAAGAGGCCCCGGTTGCGGTCACCGGCGCCTATGGGCGTCACCTCATCGCTTGCATCGAAGCGGCTTTGGCGTCGAGTCACAGCGGGCGCGAGGAGCGGGTTGCGCGCTGAGCGCTTGCTTGTCCATTCCGGCGGGGGGCATGCGCGGCTGCCCTCAACACCCCTGCCGCGCCGGGCGCCCGGCTTCGGCCGGTGCGCAGCATGCGCCGCAGCGCCCACCGCCGGGGCGCATTGGCGCCCGCGGTGACGTGTGTCTCGAGCTCGCCGTATCGGCTATGGTGTTGCGCGATCGGACATTAGAGAGCGGCGCATGGAATTCGGCATACTGTTCACCTCACAGCCACACAAGGAACACGAGCCCTATCCGCATCGGGACGTGCACGCCCGCGTCACCGACGAAATCATGGCTGCCGATCGCCTGGGCTTTGATTGCGCGTGGCTCGCCGAGCATCATTTCTCCGGCGAATATGGGATCATGCCGGACGTGTGGGTATACGCGGGGCATCTCGCGTCACTCACCAAGCGCATTAAGCTGGGCATGGCGGTCGTCACCTTGCCGCTCGCCAACCCGGTACGGGTGGCCGAGAACGCGGCGTTCGTCGACATCCTGAGCGGCGGGCGCGTTTTGGTCGGGCTGGGCTCGGGCTACCGCAAGTACGAGTTCGACGGCTTCGGAGTGGACTTCGAGGCGCGCCGCGACATGCAGGAGGAGGCGCTGCGCATCATCCTCGATCTCTTCCGCACGGGACGGTGCCATCGCAACGGTCGATACTTCGCCGCCGAGATCGCGGGCGACTTTGAACTCCTGCCTCGCCCGATACAGAAGCCATTTCCGCCGCTGTTCCTGGCGGCAGCTACCGAGCGGTCCGTCGCCATGGCAGGCCGTTATGGCCTCGGGCTGATGCTCTCGACGTTGACGCCGTTCGACACGCTTGCGACCCAGATCGCGCACTACCGTGCCAATCTCGAGCGTGCAGATACGGAGGCGCGCATCAATCCGGGTTGCGGCCAGGTCGATATCGCGCGCTGGGTATACGTTGCCGAAAGCGACGCAGCGGCCAAACGTGACAGCGAGGACGGTCTGCTGCGGCACCTGCGGCATTTTTTCGGCGGGCACCAGTCGGGATATCTCGGACAGGTGTCGCGTGGCGCGGACTCGGTCGTCAGCACGCTCGACTACGACACGCTGGCGCGTTCCACGATCCTGCACGGCTCGCCCGCCACGGTGGCGGGGCGCATCGCCGAGCTAAGGGCGAAGACGGGCCTGAACTCGCTGATGCTGCACTATCCGCCGTGGTACGGCACCGAAAAGGCGAAGGCTTCGCTTGCGCTGTTCGC
>JBPYEF010000478.1:0-3264 GCA_051985875.1 Hyphomicrobiaceae bacterium | reverse complement strand
CGATCGCGGCTTCCTGGCCCGGCACGATTTGGATCGTGAACTCGGTGTAGCCGGCGCCCCGCAGATCGTCGATGCGCTGCTTGATCTCCGCCTCGGGCGCCGTGAACGACGTGGCGCGGATGAGGTCGGCGGTCACATACGGCCTCTCCTCCGGTTTGACAAACAGCAGGTGCCCGCGGTGATTCTGCAGATAGCGGGCGTCGGCCGGCTCGAAGCCGCGTGCCAACGCCACATAGCCATCGAGCTCGGAGCGCAGCCGCGAGGGCATGCTGGTCCCCGGCGCCAGTCCGGACAGCGCCTGGTCGGCGGCGCGGTGCAACGTCACCGCGGCGCGCGGTCCGGCCTGGGCCATGGCGCGCGGCGAATCTGCGCCCTCGCCATCCTGCAGCACGCAGCCGAGCGTGAACGCGGTGGCCCTCAGATCCGCAAGCGCACGCCCGGCCTGGCGCCACTCCTCCCGCATCGCCGCCACCTCGCGCAGTGCGGTCTCGGCGTTACCGATGAAGTTCAGCCAGCCCGCAGCCAGACGGGCAGCCATTGCCCGCGTGCGCGGGCCGAACGCCGACACGTGCAGAGGGATGTTGTCCTGCGTATTGATCAGCCCGATCTCGGCATTGAGAAAGCGGACCTTGCGGCGCTGGCCTTCCATCTCGAAGTCGACGATTTCGCCGGCGAGCAGCCGATACACCTGCTCGATGTAGCTCTCGAGCATCGCGATTCTGATCGGACCGAAGCCCATCGCGCGCCGTGCCGTAAATCCGGTACCGACCCCGAAGTCGATGCGACCGGGCGCGAGCTTGTTCAGTGACGCCAGCGCATTGGCGGTAACCGGCGCGATGCGATTGGAGGGCACCAGGACACCCGTGCCGAGCCGGATGCGCCGTGTGCTAACGGCGGCGGCGCCCATGGCGACGAAGCAGTCCGCACTCAGCATCTGCGTGTCGTAGAACCAGGCGTGCGCAAAGCCGAGTTCCTCCGCGCGCTGGACGATCTTCCAGGCATCTGCCGGCGTCGGCAGTGCGATCCCGAACTGCATGCTGTGCTCCCTTCCAGGCTGTGCTGCCGCGTTCGCGACGGAGCCCGTGCAAAACCGGCGGGGCGCCGCGTAGGCCGCCGGCATCGAGGCACGACAGTACCATCACGGCCTCCGCACACGCACGGGGCGCGCGCCGCCAGACGGCGAGCTCACGCTGCGCGGCGGCGCTCGCTCACCTCCGCGGCGCTCCCTGCGCGGCGGCTGGGCCGGCTTGCTTCTCGAGGTCGCCGATCTGCTCGCGCAGCGTCCTCTGCTCTTGGCCGCGCCTGGCCATCTGCAGCTGAATGTCGCCGACCTCGCGATTGAGTGCGGCGCGTGTGGTGGCATCGCTCGCAGCACCGTACTTGCGATAGGTTTCGAATATCCGCTGCTGATCGGAGCGATTGGCCTCCTCCAGCGCCCGCACGCGCTCCTTGAGGTTGGCGAGTTCGATCAGCCGCGTCGTCTGCGCGGGGTCCGGCCGACGCTTGAGTTCTGTCTCGAGCTCCTGCAGTCGCCGCTGCATCGTTTCGGCGTCGCTGCCCGCTGCCGGAGGCGGCACGGCCAGGGTGCCCGGGGCCGATGCCAGCTGGAAGTAGAAATCCCCGGTCAGGGAGGAGTGATCCCACGGCACCTGCTTGCCGTCCGTGGCTGCCAGCACGTCCTTGCGCACCTCGATCATCAGCCCCGTGATATTATGTCCTGGCTGCGCTAGGTGCGTCCTGAGTGCGGCGGTGAACGGGGAGTTGCGTCCGCTGCCGTCGAGCGCGACGTTGCCGGGTTGCGTCGAATAGGCGATGAACGTCCCGACGCCGGTTGCAACCTGCGCCAGGCCAAGGCCGATGCTCGCGGAGCGCGTTCCCATCGAGCGGGCCAGGTTGCGCGCGAGCGGATTGTCGCGGCAGGCGTCGAGGAAGACGATGCTCGTCTTGCCCTCGCGCTCGAGCTCCATCTGCTTCAGCACGAAATCGAGCGAGACGGTTTCGAAGTCCAGATCGCGCTCGCTCTGCAACTGCGCATCGATCGGCACGAGATGGTTGCGGCCGGCAACTTGCAGGCCATGGCCGGCATAGAAGAGCAAGCCGGTGTCGGCCTCGGCAAGGGCGCGAGAAAATTCGCGCACCTTGGCATCGAAATGCTGTTTGTCGAGGTCGAGGCCAAGGATCACGGTGAAGCCCAGCTCCGCGAGTACCGCCGCCATGTCGCTGGCGTCGTTGACGGGGTTGGGGAGTGCTGCCGCATGCACGTAGGCGGAATTGCCGATGACCAGCGCCACGCGCTTCTGCGCGCTGGCAGGTACGGCGAGCAAGAGCCAGGCGACGGCGCCAACCAGGAAACGCGTGATTGGCGAGGCGGCGAGGTGACGCGGCATGGATCCACCCCCGTGTTGATCCCGCCATGGCGTGAAAGCAGCAAATTTCGACGGTTCGTTGACGGCTTGCTGCCCAATCAGGCAGCGGGCGAGCGTACGCAACCTGGACGGCACGTCCTGGCACGGCGTGTGGCACGCCCTGGGGGGCGCTGCCCGGGGCGTAGGCGGCCGCACGCTAGCCTGCGGCCTGCATGCACCGAGCACAGCTTTCCCAGGATGCCTCTGAGCGATCGTCGGCGCGCCCGTCGCCTCGGATACCCCGCATGTTTCGCGGCGGCGCCCCGTTACGGCTCGGCGACAAACAGCGGAATCTGTCGCGTGGTGCGCGCCTGATAGTCCGAATAAGGTGGATAGGCCGCGACGGCGAGTGCCCACAGACGCCGGCGTTCTGCCGGGTCGGCGACCTCGCGCGCGCGCATCGGCCGTTGCACCGTTTCGTCGCGCAGCTCGATTTGCGGCTCGGCGCGCAAGTTGTGCACCCACACAGGGTCCTGCGGCGCGCCGCCCTGGGAGGCGACGAGGACATACCTATCGCCGTCTCTGACGCGCATCAGCGGCGTCTTGCGTACGGCACCGGTCTTGTTGCCGGTGTGCGTGACGATGATCACCGGCAGGCCGGTGTCGCGCAGCGTGGTGCCCTTGGTCCCGCCGCTGCTCTCATACAGTGCGACCTGCTCTCGCACCCAATCACGGGGGCTTGGGATGTAGTTGGCCATGGTGTTCAACCTCGATCTCTTCCACCATGTATAGTTGCACCGAGGGTGTGTTGCCACCGGGAAATCTGCCCGGGTTGCAGGCCGGCGCGTGCGAATGCGGCCGCTTCACTTGCCCTGAAAGCTCGGCTTGCGCTTGGCCAGGAACGCTTGCACGGCCTCCT
>JBPYEF010000477.1:0-5961 GCA_051985875.1 Hyphomicrobiaceae bacterium | reverse complement strand
CGGGGAGCGCATCGGCCAGGGCCGCGAAAATACCAAGGCATTCCTGAAGGAGCACCCGAAGCTCGCCACCGAGATCGAGAAGGCGATTCGCCAGAATGCCGGCCTGATCGTCGACAAGATGCTGCAGGCGGCGCCGGAGGGCGAGGAGGCGGCGGACGCGGATGCGGGACCCGACGACTTTCTCCCCGGCGATCCCGCTCCCGAGGCGGTCAGTAGCAAGGGTGCCCGCGGCAAGCGCTGAACGGTCGCTGAACGGTCGCTGAACGGTCGGGGCACCCCGCACGTTGGACGTCAGGATCTGTAGTGCGATTGCTGTGCGACCCACCGTGGGTGTGCCGCAGCAGCGGCGCTGCTGCGTGGGGCGGTTTATGGACAGCGCCGGCGCCCGCCGCTAGAAGAGGCGGCGCGTGCGACCGCAGAGGCATGGAACCGCAGGGCGATGCAGCCTGAGAGGCGGCCAACCCCAGGGGTCGCGAACCTCGGGGCAGCGAACCTCAGGGCAGTCAACGTCAGGGCAGTCAACCTCAGGGCAGTCAACCTCGGGGCAGCTGTCCCGTAAACATAGGCTGGGGCAGCAAACTTCCGCGGCAGGGCAGCCGGGCGGTGCGCCCCTCGCCAGCGACAATGCCTGCCCGGAATGGCCAGCGTGGACAGGTGAACCTGCAAGGCGTCCTGGTGCGGGCGCCGGTGCGGAACAGCCGACGTGAACAGAGAGGCGCGTGATCATGCCTAGCAGCAGCGTCAATCAGGTCCGCGCCGCGTTCCTCGCTTTCTTTGCGCGCAATCAGCACGTGGTTGTGCCGTCTTCCCCCCTCGTGCCGCGCAATGACCCGACGCTGATGTTCACCTCCGCTGGCATGGTGCAGTTCAAGAATGTATTCACCGGCCAGGAGACGCGCAGCTACACCCGAGCGGTGAGCTCGCAGAAGTGCGTGCGCGCCGGCGGCAAGCACAACGATCTCGACAACGTCGGCTACACCGCCCGGCATCACACGTTCTTCGAGATGCTCGGCAACTTCTCCTTCGGCGACTATTTCAAGGAGCTGGCAATTCCGCTCGCTTGGGAACTCGTGACCAGGGAATACGGGCTTCCCCCTGCGCGGCTGTTGATCACCATCTACCACGACGATGAGGATGCTTACCGCATTTGGAGGCAGGTGACGGGGTTCGGCGATGACCGAATCATCCGCATTGCCACGGCCGATAACTTCTGGGCGATGGGCGACACGGGCCCCTGCGGCCCTTGCTCGGAGATCTTCTTCGACCACGGCCCCAGCATCCCCGGCGGACCGCCGGGATCGGCTGATGCCGATGGCGATCGCTTCATTGAGATCTGGAATCTCGTGTTCATGCAATACGAGCAGCGCGCGCCCGGAGACCGTGCGCTGCTTCCGCGTCCCTCGATCGACACGGGCATGGGGCTCGAGCGAATCGCGGCGGTGCTGCAGGGCACGCACGACAACTACGAGATCGATTTGTTCAGGGCGCTGATCGCCGCGTCGGAGGCGGCAACCGGAGTGCCGGCCAGCGGCGAGCATAAGGCCTCGCACCGCGTGATCGCCGACCATTTGCGTGCATCGAGCTTCCTGATCGCCGACGGCGTGCTGCCGGCCAACGAGGGGCGCGGCTATGTTCTGCGGCGCATCATGCGCCGGGCGATGCGCCATGCGCAGCTGCTCGGTGCCAAGGAACCCCTCATGTACCGCCTCGTGCCGGCGCTGGTGCAGCAGATGGGGGAGACCTACCACGAGCTCGTTCGGGCGCAGGCGTTGATAAGCGAAACGCTACAGCTCGAGGAAACGCGCTTCCGCCGGACGTTGGAGAAGGGGCTGATGCTCCTCGGCGAGGCGAGCGGCGGCCTCGGGCGGGGCGACGTGCTCGCCGGCGACGTCGCCTTTCGCCTATACGATACCTATGGGTTCCCGCTCGATCTGACGCAGGATGCGCTCAAATCGCGGGGCATTACCGTCGACACCGGCGCGTTCCAAAACGCGATGGAGCGCCAGAGGGCGGAGGCGCGCAAGGCCTGGAAAGGGTCGGGCGAGGCGGCAACCGATGCGATCTGGTTCGAATTGCGCGAGCGTACCGGCGCGACCGATTTCCTCGGCTACGATACCGAGGTCGCCGAGGGCGAAATCTGCGCACTGCTCAAGGACGGCAAGGAAGCCGCGGCGCTGCGGGCAGGCGATGCCGGGGCGCTGATCCTCAACCAGACGCCGTTCTATGGAGAGAGTGGCGGCCAGGTGGGCGATCGGGGGTTGATCAAGACGCGGGGCGCGACTTTCCGCGTCACGGACACGCAGAAGAAGCTCGGCGATCTGATTGTACACATCGGCCGCCTCGAGAGCGGCGAGCTCCGGCTCGGGGATGCGGTGGAGCTCGTCGTGGATCATGCGCGGCGGACCGCTACGCGCGCCAACCATTCGGCGACGCACCTGCTGCACGAGGCCCTGCGGCAGGTGCTCGGGCAGCACGTGGCGCAGAAGGGCTCCCTGGTCGAGCCGGCGCGCCTGCGCTTCGACTTCTCGCACCCGCGGCCGGTCGGGGCCCGGGAACTGGCGGAGGTCGAGGATATCGCCAACGCCTTCGTACTGCAGAATGCGCCCGTCGAGACGCGGCTGATGGCGCTCGACGACGCGTTGCAGACGGGCGCCATGGCGCTGTTCGGCGAGAAGTATGGTGAGGAGGTCCGGGTCGTCTCCATGGGCATCCCGGAGGCCGGCGGCAAGGCGAACCGCGCCTGGTCGGTCGAGCTGTGCGGCGGCACCCACGTGCAGCGCACCGGTGACATCGGGCTGATCCGGATCATCGCCGAAAGCGCGAGTGCCGCCGGCGTGCGCCGCATCGAGGCGCTGACCCGAGAGGCAGCCCGCCTGCATCTGGTGCAACAGGAGGTGCGCGTGCGCGAACTCGCCGCGGCGCTGCGCAGCAAGCCCGACGACGTCGTCGAGCGCGTGACGACGCTGCTCGACGAGCGCAAGCAGCTCGAACGGCAGCTTGCCGAGGCCCGGCGCCAGCTCGCCCTCGGCGGAGGGCGCTCTGCGCACGCTCGAGACGGTGACGGCGAGCGCGCGGTTGCGGGGGCGAAGCTCGTTGCACGCCGGGTCGAGGGGCTGGAACAGAAGGATCTGCGCGGGCTCGTCGACGAGGGCAAAAAGCAGCTCGGCTCGGGCGTCGTCGCCATCGTCAACGTCGGCAGCGACGGCAAGGCCGGCCTCGTCGTCGGCGTCACGCCGGATCTGGTTGCGCGGTTCAGCGCCGTCGATCTGGTCAAGGCCGGAGCCGCGGCGCTCGGCGGCAAGGGTGGCGGCGGGCGCGCGGACATGGCACAGGCCGGCGGCCCCGACGGCTCGCGCGCGGAGGCTGCGCTTGAGGCAATCGCCGCTTGCCTTGCCGGCTAGCGCGCGACTGTTTTCGCGGGGAAAGAGCGCTGGCGGCTGCGCTCCCCCGCTTGCTGTCACCGAAATGGCGCGCGCCGTGGCCAAAATGCGACGGTGACGGCGATTTGTGCCACAGCGTGTTTCAGTGGGAACAGCGGACCTGAGCGAATCCCTGCACAGTTGGCCCATCAGCGCCACCTTCGTACTGGGAGCGTATGCGCCATGCCCGCCGCCTGGACTGTCCGGGACAAGACCGGTGAGCTTCGCCCTGATTTCGTGTGCGCCTCACGGCTGGAGGTCGGCCGCCGCATCGTGCGTGTGCATTTCGACCCCTTCCGCTTGCACGTCTCGACCTCCTACCGCGAGTTGTTCGACCGTGCCGTAGAGCAGGTATTGGCACGGGAAGGTTGGCAGATCGTGCGTGCCGGTGCACGGGCGGTGCGGTGAGGCCGCTGGCGCCGCTCGGCGCGCACCGCCTCGCGGGTTGCTTGTGCGCCTTCTGCCCGATCGACGGGCGTGCGTTTGGCGCACGCTGCGCTTAGCGCATTGAATCAGGCCGGCGGCAGCACGATCAGATGGTTCGGCAGCGTCTTGGCGCCTTGGGCCACGGGTGGGTAGTGGCGCGCCAGATGCGCCCCCACGGCGCGAATGGCGCGCACGAAACCCTCGGCGGCCTCACCGCGGCCAATGTGCCGGGTGAGGTCGGCGACGATCGCATCCCACTCGGACTGCGGCACCTTGGCGCTGATTGCCCCGTCGGCGAGGATTTCGGCAAAGCCTTCGGCGACCGACACGAAGATCAGCACGCCAGTGTGGCCGACTGTGGTGTACAGGTTCTGCGCCAGAAATTGCGCGACCGCGCGGCGATGGGCCTGGGCGTGCTTGACCGATCGCGGCACCAGCGCCAAACGCACGGGCCGTTGCGCGAGCAGCAGCAGCAGTACTCCGTACACGCCAAGCTGCAGCAGGTAGATGTATTGCACCGGCCACCAGGTCAGGAAGATCAGCGGCCAGGGTAGGGCCAGCGCGACGAGGCCCGCCCACAAGAAGGGGGCGAACAGATAGTTGCCGCTCGCCGGCGCGATCACGGCGACGATCTCGCCGGCCGTCGCCTGCTCGGCCAGGGCAATCGCATCGGCAATGCGCCTGTTGTCCTCCGGCGTCACCAGCACCATCGGCCACCTCTCGAGCCGTTCCGCGCGACGCCTACCAGCTGCCCGAGGAACCGCCACCGCCAAAATCGCCGCCCCCGCCGGAGAAGCCGCCACCGGAGCCGCCGCCCTCCCAGCCGCCGGCGCTGCCGCCCCAGCCTCCGCCCACCCAGCCCGGGCCCGCTGACGGCGGGGGTCTCCCGCGCAGGCGCCGACGGTCGCCGGCGACGCGCTCGGGATGGGCGGTCATCAGCGATTGCACGAAAACGATGGCTATGGCGAGGGCTATCAACAGGGCAAGCAGCATCGCCGGATCGCCGAGGATGCCGGGCGCACGCTTGGCCGCAACCCGCGCACGCTGCTGCACCGCTGCGGCGTCGCCGAGCAACACGTCGCGGATGTCGTGGACGCCGGCCTTGATGCCTGCCGCATAGTCGTTGCGCCGGAACGCCGGCAGGATGGCATTTTCAATGATCAGTTTGGTGAGCAGGTCGGTCAGCTGTGGCTCGAGGCCACGCCCGACCTCAATGCGCACCTTGCGCTCTTGTGGCGCGACGATCAGGATGACGCCGTTGTCCTTGCCCTTCTGCCCGATTCCCCAGGCGCGTCCGAGTTGGTAGCCGAAATCCTCAATGGCATATCCCTGCAGCGAGCGCGTCGTAAAGACGACGAGCTGGTCGGTGGATTTGTCTTCGAGTGCTTGCAGCTCGCCCTCCAGCATGCGCCGATCCTCCGGCGAGAGGAGACCGGCGTTGTCGACAATGCGCCCGGTGAGCGGCGGGAGGTGCGGTTGCGCGGCGGCGGGAAGGCCGAATAACAGGACCAGCATGCACAAGATGCCGGTGACGCGGCCTCCCACGCGACGATTTGGCGGCGGCGCGTGCGTGCTGGCCCGCAATCGTCCTGCCGCGATCGACTGCGGTCGGCGACAAGCAAGGGGCAGCATGCCGCGACGTACGCGGGCGGGCACGGAGGTCGCCGCGGAATGTGCCGGTGCCTGCCTCACTTCTTGGTGCCGAAATCGACCTTTGGGGTTTGCATTTCCGCGGGGCTGATGTCGAAAGCGGCCATTGGCTGGGAGGAAGAGTACAGCAATGAGCGCCAGATGCGCCCCGGGAAAGTGGTCAGTTCGGTATTGTAGGTTCGCACCGTCTCGATGTAGTCCCGACGGGCAATGGCGATGCGGTTCTCGGTACCCTCGAGCTGCGACTGCAGGGCGAGGAAATTTTGCCCCGACTTGAGGTCAGGGTAGCGCTCCACCACGACGAGCAGCTGGCGCAGTGCGCCGCCAAGCGCATTCTGCGCATCCTGGAAACGCTTCATCGCCTCGGGATTGTTGACGACGTCGGCCGGCACCTGCTGAGTGACCTGCGTCGCCTTGGCGCGGGCCTCGATCACCGAGGTGAGCACGTTCTGCTCCTGGGCTGCAT
>JBPYEF010000476.1:0-8885 GCA_051985875.1 Hyphomicrobiaceae bacterium | reverse complement strand
GTGACAATCGCTTTCCCTACCTCGAGTTTGAGGATTCAGATCGGGCGGAGGTCGGTGATCTCGTGCTGGCGATCGGCAACCCGTTCGGGGTGGGGCAGACGGTGACGAGCGGTATCGTCTCGGCGCTGGCGCGCACGGAGATCACCAAGTCCGATGCGCAGGTATTCATTCAGACCGATGCCGCCATCAACCCGGGAAATTCCGGCGGTGCGCTGATCGACATGGCCGGACGCGTGGTCGGCATCAACACCGCCATCTACTCCCGCTCCGGAGGCTCGCACGGCGTCGGCTTCGCCATTCCCTCCAACATGGTGAAGCTGGTGGTCGACAGCGCCATCGCCGGCCATAAGCTCGAGCGCCCCTGGCTTGGGGCCAAGCTCGACGGCCTGACGCGGGATATCGCCGAAGCGCTGGGGCTGCCACGCGTTTCCGGCGCGCTGGTGACGCGGCTCTACGCCAAGAGCCCCGCCGCGGAGGCCGGACTCGAGACCGGAGATGTCATCGTCGCCGTCGACCACTACGAGGTCGTCGACGCGCGCGCGGTCAATTACCGGCTGACCACGCGCGGCATCGGCAATACCGCGCGCCTCGACGTCATTCGCAAGGGTCGCAGGCTCGCCGTCGATGTGGCGCTGCGCGCCGCGCCGCGGGCCGGCAAAGACGAGGTGCGCAACCTTTCGGGCGCACATCCGTTCGATGGAGCGCGGGTCGCCAACATCCTGCCCGGTACCGCCGAGGAGCTCGGGCTCGACGACGAGGAGGGCGTGGTCATTCTCGCAGTGGACGAGGGAACGACCGCGGCACGGCTGGGTTTCCGCGCTGGCGATATCATTGTGCAGGTGGGCCGCACGCGCATCGAGACGGTCAAGGAGCTGGAGGCGGCGCTGAGGATGCGCCAAAGCCTGTGGCAGATCGCCGTCAAGCGTGGCGATCAGCTCATCCAGCTGCAGGTACCGGGCTAGCCGTGAGCGATCTGTTTCGCGCCGCGGGATTGGAGCAGCAGGCCCCGCGCCCGCTGGCCGATCGGCTGCGCCCGCGCAGGCTCGCCGACGTGCTGGGACAGGAACACCTCGTCGGCAGCAACGGCACGCTCAACCGCATGCTTGCAAGCAAACGCCTGCAGAGCATGATCCTGTGGGGTCCACCAGGTTCGGGCAAGACGACGATTGCGCGCCTGCTAGCCGACGAGACCAATCTTTCCTTCGAGCAGCTGTCGGCAATTTTTGCGGGCGTGCAGGAACTGCGCAAGGTCTTCGACCGCGCCAAGAGCCGGCGCGAGGTTGGCAAGGGCACCCTGCTGTTCATCGACGAGATCCACCGATTCAACCGGGCGCAGCAGGACAGCTTCCTCCCGCACATGGAGGACGGCACCATCACCCTGATCGGCGCCACCACAGAGAACCCCTCCTTCGAGCTGAACGGGGCGCTGTTGTCGCGCGCGCTGGTGGTCGTCTTGCATCGTCTCGATGAGCAGGCACTCGAGCAACTGCTGGCGCGCGCCGAGGCGGAGGAGGGGCGCGTGCTGCCGCTCGCGGCCGAGGCGCGCGCAGCCCTGCGGTTGATGGCCGACGGTGACGGGCGCGCGGCCCTCAACATGGCCGAGGAGGTGTACGCGGCGGTTGCCTCGGACGCGCCGCCGATCGGCCGCGCGGCGCTGCTCGAGCTGCTGCAGCGGCGCGCCCCCCTCTACGACAAGTCGCGCGATGGGCACTACAACCTGATCAGCGCGCTGCACAAGGCAGTGCGCGACTCGGACCCGGACGCATCTCTCTACTGGCTGGCACGCATGCTCGACGGCGGAGAGGATCGCCTGTATATCGTGCGCCGCCTGGTGCGCATGGCCGTCGAAGACGTCGGCCTCGCAGACCCGCAGGCCCTGCAGCAGGCGCTTGCCGCCGGGCAGGCGTTCGCGCAGCTGGGCTCGCCCGAGGGTGAACTCGCGCTCGCGCAGGCCGTCATCTATCTGGCGACGGCACCCAAGTCCAACGCCGCCTACGTGGCCCTCGGCGCGGCGATGCGCAGTGCCAAGGAGCACGGCAGCCTGCCCCCACCGAAGCACATCCTCAATGCGCCGACCAAGCTCATGCGCCAGGAGGGGTATGGTCGTGGCTACCTCTACGACCACGATCTGCCGGAGGGCTTCTCGGGCCAGGACTATTTTCCCGAGGGCATGGTGCGCCAACAGTTCTACGCCCCGACCGAAAGGGGATTTGAGCGCCAGATCCTGGCGCGGTTGCAGGCGCTGGCGCAGCGGCGCGGCAAGGTATAGGAGCAAAGCGGCCATGCGCCAGCGCGGAATGGCTCCTGGCGTTGCCCCGACGGCGCCCAGGGCTCACTCGCGCGAGACTGCCCTGCGCGCGGGGCGCTGCCGGGATCCTCGCCATGAGCCCGCCGATTGAAAGCATTCCCGTCGCCGCCGATGAGGTGGGTATCCGCCTCGATCGCTGGTTCCGCGTGCACTTCCCCGCTGTCGGTCACGGCCATCTGCAAAAGCTGCTGCGCTCGGGGCAAGTACGCGTCGACAGCCGCAGAGCCGCGGCCAATCAGCGCCTCGAGGCCGGACAGCAGGTGCGCGTGCCCCCGAGCGTGCGTGCCCTCGACGGCGCGCCGGGGCTGACCGCGGCGACGCCGCAAGCGACGCATGCCCACCTCAGCGCCGATCGCGAGTTGATCGCACACGCCATCCTTTTCGAAGACGAGCACGTGCTGGTACTCAACAAGCCGTTTGGCATCGCCGTACAAGGCGGCACGGGCACGCGTCGGCACATCGATGGCATGCTCGCGCAGATGGCCGAGCGGTTCGGGGGCCGGCCGCGGCTGGTGCACCGCCTCGATCGCGATACCACCGGCGTACTGCTCGTCGCCAAGCGCCGCGATGCCGCGGCCAGGCTCGGGCGCATCTTCCAGACCCGGTCGGTGGCCAAGACGTATTGGGCGCTGGTCGCGGGTGTTCCCAAGCCGCTGCAGGGCACGGTCGAAGCGGCGCTCGTCAAGGCGCCAGGTCCGAGCGGTGATCGCGTGCGCAAGGCGCGTCCGGGCGAGCAGGACAGGGCCATGCACGCCACAACACACTATTGCGTCGTTGACCGCGCTGGCAACCGCGCAGCCTGGGTTTCGCTGAAGCCGGTGACCGGCCGCCAGCATCAGCTGCGCGCGCACATGGCGTTGATCGGACATCCGATCATCGGTGATGACAAATACGAGGACGACAGCGCGCTAACCGAGAGCGGCATCGCACCGAAGCTGCATCTGCACGCGCGGCGGCTGGTCATTCCCCACCCATCCGCCGGCGCCAAGCGCATCGACGTGACGGCGCCGCTGCCCGAGCACATGCGCAAGAGCTTTGCCCTGCTCGGCCTCGACCCTGACCGCTTCGATGCGGACGACGTTTGAGAAGAGCCTCGGCCGAGGGCCGCAGCGCGGCGCCTTGAGCGTATCTTTACGGCTCATGTGCATCGCCCTGCTGATCGGCACGCTGTCGGCCTGCACGGGCGATGCCGCACGCGGGCGCATCTGCCGCAGCATCATCCCGGCGCTCAGCCCGCGGGACAGCAGCATCGCCATCGCGCGCACCGCCGCGCTTGCCAGTGGCGAGGGCGTGCGCGTCGATTATGCCCTGCGGCGGTCGGAGGGCGTCGGCGCGGTGCCGCGCAAGGAGGAGCGACGCTTCCTCGAGTGCCGGTTCGCTCCTGCGGGCCAGGACCCGCGCCGGCGCGACACCCTGCTCGCGGTCAGCACCGAGTCCGGTCCGCTCAGCGAGGTTCGCTTGCACCTGCTGCAGCGCTTTTGGCTGGACCGCGAAGGCACCAGCGCCGACCCGCAACCGGTCGCGCTCATGCCCGCCGCGCCGGAGCTGCCGCGCAAGGTCGCCATCCCCCTGCAGCACTTGCTGTTGGCGCTGCCGGCGATCGCCATCTATGCCCTGCTCGCCGCGGCCTATTCCCTGATTTACGGCCTGGTCGGACGCATCAATCTCGCCTTCGGCGAGCTGGCGGCGGTCGGTGGCTATGGCGCGTTCCTGGGTTTTGCCCTCATCGGCGGGCGCGCCGGCGTCGCGGTCGGACTGGGCTGCGCGCTCACCTTGGCCTTCACGGCCTCCATCGCCTACGGCAGCGCCGCGGGGCGCCTTGTGCTCGAGCCCTTGGTGCGGCGGAGCGGGCAGCAGGCGCTGATCGGCACCATGGCGCTAGCAATCGTGCTGCAGGAGTTCCTGCGCCTGGCACAGGGCTCAAAGCTGCTGTGGCTGCAGCCGGTGTTTGCTGCACCGCTCGGCCTCGCGCGCGCCGGTGACTTCATCGTCACCGTCACGCCCGTGGCATTGACGACGGCCGCGGGCTGCCTGCTCGTCGCGCTCGCCCTGCTGCTCCTGATGGCAAAGAGCCGCTTCGGTCGCGCGTGGCGTGCCTGCGCCGACGATCCGCTGGCGGCCGCCCTGTTCGGCGTCGACCGCGACCGCGTATTCCTCAAGACGTTTGTCCTCGCATCCGCGCTGGCCGGCCTCGCCGGTTATGCAATGACCGTCTATTACGGCAGCGTCGGCTATGCGGGCGGGATCGCCCTCGGGCTCAAGTCCCTGGCGGCGGCGATCGCCGGCGGTATCGGTTCGGTGCCCGGGGCGTTGATCGGCGGCGCACTGCTCGGCAGCGCCGAAGCGCTGTGGTCCGCGCTGTTTCCAATCGAGCTGCGCGACCTGGCGATCTTCGTCCTGCTCGTCCTGCTGATCGTGGTGCGGCCGAATGGCCTGCTCAAGGTCGCCGATCCACCGACGCGTTAGAAGGCCGACATTGCACCGCTCGCGCGTCGCGGACTTGCGCACCCCAGCGGCGCCGTGCGACCCAGGGATGGGCCGGCGGCTCGGGCCGCCCGTAGGTGTGCACGAGCGAGGCAGGCAGATGAGGAAACAGCGAGCCGCGTGCGCTGGGCCCGACGCCCCGGGCTTGCGCAAACGGCGCTATCAGCGTGTCGGCGTGCGACAATGGCCGGACACAGCCGGCACGGACCTCGCCCGCTCCGGCCGCAGCCGTTCGCCCGTCCCCCCTTCGTGTGCGTTCCTGCTGCTGCTCGATGATCAACCGCTCCTGACCCCGGGCAAGCGGCCCGTTGCCGTGCCGGCCCGGGCGCTTGCCGAGAGCATCGCCGCCGAGTGGGCCGCGCAGGGCGCTGTTCTCTCTCCTCTGAGCATGCCGCTGACGCGGCTCGCCAACACGGCGATCGACGGCGTGTGCGGGCGGGAGCCCGACGTGCGCGCCGACATCGTCAAATACGCGGCCTGCGATCTGCTGTGCTATCGCGCCGAGCGTCCGCAGGCCCTGGTGCACCGCCAGCGCGCCGCGTGGGACGGGGTGGTCGGCTGGGCCTGCGAGGCACTCGGGGTCACCCTGCGCATCGGCTCGGGCGTGATGCCGATCGCCCAGCCCGGCGAGGTAGGGACGGCGGTTGCCGGCGCGCTCGCGCCCTTCGACTGCTTCGGCCTTGCGGCGCTGCACATGATCACGACGCTCACGGGGTCGGCCCTGTTGGCGCTGGCCCTGGCGCGTGGCCGGCTGAGCGCGGAGGCGGCGTGGGCCGCCGCGCACGTCGACGAGGAGTTCCAGATCGCGCAATGGGGGAAGGACGCCGAGGCGGCTGCGCGCCAGCAGCTACGCTGGGCCGAGCTGCAGGCGGCGAGCCGCATGTTGCAGCTGCTCGCCTGAGCGACGCGGCGTCGCGCGGCGCCGGATAAGCATGCCCGGTGCAAACATTTCCCGCTCCAGCATTGGCCGTGCTAAAGCACAGCGCGTGCGATCGGGCGTCGCGGCAGCGTCCCCGGAGGGGTGTCGGGTGCCGTCGCGGGCACTTGCGCCATAGGCCAGGGGTCATGAAAGAAGTGCTGGAGGAACTGGAACGGCGGCGGGCCGAGGCGCGCATTGGCGGCGGGCGGGCGCGCATTGAGGGGCAGCACAAGCGGGGCAAGCTGACCGCGCGCGAGCGCATCGACCTGCTGATGGATGAAGGGTCCTTTGAAGAATTCGACATGTACGTCGAGCACCGCTGCGCCGACTTCGGCATGGAGAAGACGAAGATCCCCGGCGACGGCGTGGTGACCGGTTGGGGCACGATCAACGGCCGCACCATCTACGTCTTCGCCAAGGACTTCACGGTGTTTGGCGGCTCGCTGTCGGAGGCGCACGCCAGGAAGATCACCAAGATCCAGGACATGGCCCTGCAGAACCGCGCGCCGATCATCGGCCTGTTCGATGCCGGCGGCGCGCGCATCCAGGAGGGCGTCGCCGCGCTTGGCGGCTACGGCGAGGTATTCCTGCGCAACGTGCTCGCCTCCGGCGTGATCCCGCAGATTTCCGTGATCATGGGACCGTGCGCCGGCGGCGATGTGTACTCTCCCGCCATGACCGACTTCATCTTCATGGTCAAGGAGACGAGCTACATGTTCGTCACCGGACCGGACGTGGTGAAGACGGTCACCAACGAGACCGTCACGGCCGAGGAGCTCGGCGGCGCGCGCGTACACACAACCAAATCCTCGATCGCCGATCGTGCTTACGAGAATGACGTCGAGGCGCTGCTGCAGATGCGCCGGTTGCTCGACTTTCTGCCGTCCAACAACCGCTCCGGCGTGCCCGAGTTGCCGACCAAGGATCCGCCCGACCGTGCGGAGGCTTCCCTCGATACGCTGATCCCCGACAATCCCAACAAGCCCTACGACATCAAGGAGCTGATCGCGAAGGTGGTGGATGAAGGAGATTTCCTGGAGCTGCAGGAGGCGTACGCCAGGAACATCGTCACGGGGTTTGCGCGCATGGAGGGGCGCACCGTCGGTATCGTTGCCAACCAGCCCATGGTGCTTGCCGGCGTGCTCGACGCGGATGCCTCACGCAAGGCTGCGCGCTTTGTCCGCTTCTGCGACTGCTTCGAGATCCCACTCCTCACCTTCGTCGACGTACCGGGCTTCTTGCCCGGCACGGCGCAGGAGTACGGCGGCCTTATCAAGCACGGTGCGAAGTTGCTGTTCGCGTTCTCCGAGGCCACGGTGCCCAAGATCACGGTGATCACGCGCAAGGCCTATGGGGGAGCCTACGACGTGATGAGTTCCAAACACATCCGCGGCGACGTGAACTATGCCTGGCCGACGGCCGAAATCGCGGTGATGGGGCCGAAGGGCGCCGCCGAGATCCTATTCCGCTCCGAGCTTGGCGACGCCGACAAAATCGCCGCGCGCATCGCCGAGTACCAGAAGCGCTTCGCCAATCCCTTCAGCGCCGCGGAGCGCGGTTACATCGACGAGGTGATCCTTCCGCACTCGACCCGCCGCCGCCTGTGCCGCGCCCTGAATATGCTGCGCAACAAGACGGTCGAGAACCCCTGGAAGAAGCACGACAACATTCCCCTGTAAGCCGTTTTGGGGCGCCGCGCGCGCCTCAAGCCCCGAGGAATTCGCGCCGCACCGCTGCGGTGTGCTGACCGAGCTCGGGCACGGCTTCAGAGCTTGGCGGCTGGCCCGTGACGCGGGCCGGGGGTGCCGGCAGCGGTATCGGGCCGGCGGGTGTCGCGACGGTGATCTGGCGAAGGTGTGGATGCGCAAGCGCGCTCGCCACGTCGTTGACGCGCGCAAAGGCGATCTCCGCTGCTTCGAGCTGTTGGGCTAAGGTGGCGAAGGATCGTTTGGCGAAGCACGCGGCGACCAGCCCGTCGGTCTCGGAGCGGTGCTTGGTGCGCGCCATGCTGGTCGCAAAGCGTCCGTCGCCGGCGGCCTGGGGAGCTGCGAGCACCTTCGTGCATAGGCTTACCCACTCCCGGTCGTTCTGGATGGAAATCAGGATCGGAACGCCGTCGGCGGTATCAAAGACGCCGTACGGCGCGAGCGCCGGGTGACTGAGCCCGAGCCGCGGCGGCGCGCTTCCGTAGCGGGCGTGCAGCATCGGCACGGCCATCAGCTCCATCATCGTGTCGAACATCGATACGCGGATGTCGGCGCCGTCACCGGTGCGGGCGCGGGCGACCAGCGCCTCGAGCACGGCCTCATACGCATGCAGGCCGGTTGCAATGTCGACCACGGAAATCCCCACCCGCGCCGGCGCCTCGGGTCCGCCCGTGACCGAGGCAAGTCCGGATTCCGCCTGGATCAGCAGATCGTAGGCCTTGCGGTCGCGGTAGGGCCCTTCCTCGCCATAGCCGGTTATCGAACAGCAGATCAGGCGCGGGTGCCGTCGGCGCAGTTCCGCGAGCGGAAAGCCGAGCTTGGCGAGCGCGCCGGGCTTCAAGTTCTGGAGGAAGATATCGGCCTTGGCGAGCAGCGCCTCGAGCAGCCGGCGGTCCTCGGCATCGCCGAGATCGACGCGCACCGACTCCTTGCCCCGGTTCAGCCACACGAAATAGGTGCATTGCCCAAGCACGCGGTCGTCGTAGTAGCGCGCGAAGTCGCCCTCCGGGCGCTCGAGCTTGATCACGCGCGCTCCCGCATCGGCCATTCTGCGGCTGGCAAGCGGTGCGGCAACCGCCTGGTCGATCGAGACGACCAGCATTCCCGCCAGCGGCTGCGTGCTCGGCATTGCTTGCCCCACGGTTGCGCGAGTGCTTACTGCGGCCAGCGTCGCAATCCCGCTGCGGCCCGCCACCTCAGCACAGCAGCCCGCGGCGCGCCAGATTGCGCATCAAGGCGCCGCACCCGAATTCCCAGGGCGGCGCCGCGGTCGACAGTGTCATGCGGTTGGCGAGGCCGCCGAGCTGCTTGGCGCTGATGCGGGTGATGTCGCCGATTTTGTGCGTGAACCCGCGACCCTCGCCGGCCCGGTCCTTGACCGGGGCGAACATCGTGCCAAGAAACAGGACCGCACCATCCGGGTACTGGTGATGCGGGCCGAGCATCTGAGCGACAAGCTCCACCGGGT
>JBPYEF010000475.1:0-8433 GCA_051985875.1 Hyphomicrobiaceae bacterium | reverse complement strand
CCGACAACCCCCGCCGGCAATCCCTTTCCCGCATGCCGCACGCCGAACGCGGATCACGCGGCAAACGATTTGGCGAACCGGTCGAGCGCGGAAACGAGCGCCTTCTCGGTATCGGCGGACAATTCCTTCTTCTCGGCGATGGCATCGAGCAGCGGCCGTTCCTCCTCGCGCAGCAGCCGCAGCAGCTGCTGCTCGAAGGCGCCGACGGCGGCAACCGGTATGGGGTCGAGATAACCGCGCGTGCCGGCGAAGATGACCGCGACCTGCTCCTCGACCTTCAGCGGCGAGAATTGCGGCTGCTTCAGCAGCTCGGTCAACCGCGAGCCGCGCGCCAGCATGCGCTGCGTCGCCGCATCAAGGTCGGAACCGAACTGGGCGAACGCCGCCATCTCGCGGTACTGGGCGAGCTCTCCCTTGATCCGGCCCGCCACCTGCTTCATGGCCTTGATCTGGGCCGAGGAGCCGACGCGCGACACGGACAGCCCGACGTTCACCGCCGGACGGATGCCTTGATAGAACAGGTCGGTCTCGAGGAAGATCTGCCCGTCGGTGATCGAAATGACGTTGGTTGGGATGTAGGCCGAGACGTCGTTGGCCTGCGTCTCGATGACCGGCAGCGCGGTCAGCGACCCGGCCCCGTGCTCCTCATTGAGCTTGGCCGCACGCTCAAGCAGCCGCGAGTGCAAATAGAACACATCGCCCGGATAGGCCTCGCGGCCGGGCGGGCGGCGCAGCAGCAGCGACATCTGCCGGTAGGCCACGGCCTGCTTGGAGAGATCGTCGTAGGCGATCACCGCGTGCATGCCGTTGTCGCGGAAGTACTCACCCATCGTGCAGCCGGAGAACGGCGCCAGGTACTGCATCGGCGCGGGGTCGGACGCGGTCGCGGCAACGATGATCGAATACTCGAGCGCGCCGTTCTCCTCGAGCACCTTGACGAACTGGGCGACGGTCGAGCGCTTCTGGCCGACGGCCACGTAGACGCAGTACAGTTTCACCCTTTCGTCGCCGGTGGCGTTGAGCGGCTTCTGGTTGAGGAGCGTATCGAGGATGATCGCGGTTTTGCCCGTTTGGCGGTCGCCGATGATCAGTTCGCGCTGGCCGCGGCCGATGGGTATCAGTGCATCGATCGCCTTGAGCCCCGTCGCCATCGGCTCGTGCACCGATTTGCGCGGCAGGATGCCCGGCGCCTTGACGTCGACGCGCATGCGCTCGCTGCCGGCAATCGGCCCCTTGCCGTCGATGGGGTTGCCGAGCGCGTCGACCACGCGCCCAAGCAGGCCCTTGCCGACCGGCACCTCGACGATCGCTCCCGTGCGCTTGACCGTGTCCCCCTCTTTGATGCCGCGGTCGTCACCGAAGATCACGATCCCGACGTTGTCGGCTTCGAGGTTGAGCGCCATGCCGCGCAGGCCGCCGGGGAATTCGACCATCTCGCCGGCCTGCACCTTGTCCAATCCCCAAACGCGGGCAATGCCGTCACCGACCGACAGCACCTGGCCGATCTCGGAGACTTCGGCCTCCTTGCCGAAATTCTTGATCTGCTCCTTGAGGATCGCGGAGATCTCGGAGGCCCGGATATCCATCAGCCGATACCTTTCATGGCGACTTTGAGGTTGTTGAGCTTGGTCCTGAGCGAGCTGTCGATCATCTTGCTGCCGACCTTGACGACCATGCCGCCGAGCAAGTTCTGGTCAACGCGCGTCTTGACGAGCACCTCCTTGGCGAAGGCGGCGCGCAGCGTCTCCCGCAGCAGCTGCATCTGTTCGGCTGCAAGCGCATGGGCGGTGGTCACTTCGGCGCTGATCTCGCCGCGCTCCGCAGCGCTCAGGGCGCGGAAGTGCGCGATCATGTCGGCGACGGCGAACAGGCGTCGGTTGCGCGCGAGCAGGGAGAAGAAGTTGTAGGTGAGCCCGCCGATGCCCGCGTGCGTCAGCAGCGCGCCAAGGCCCTTGATTTGATCCGGTGCGGCGAGCACCGGGCTTTTGACCAGCCGCTGCAGATCTTCGCTCTCGCGCAGCATGTCGGAAAACCGCTCGAGCTCGCGCTCGACCTGCGGCAGTGCGTTTGCCGAGCGTGCCACCTCGAACAGGGCGGAGGCGTAGCGTCCGGCCATGCTCGTGTTCGCCATTGTCGGATCACTGGTCGCCACGTCCGCTCTCGCCGCACTGCGCAAGGGAATGCCCGCCGCCCCGTTCCCCAGGGGACGCAAGCCGAGGCCGCCGGGCCGCTAGGAGCCTCTGACCCGCGCAGGCATGGCGCATACCATGCGCGGCGCGGCGCAGCAACCGGCGCACCGGTTGCCGATTGCCGCATCGGCAAAGGCGCGGCGCCGCTGCGCGAGAACGGGAGCGTGGCGGCAACCGGCTCACCCGCGAGTCCGGCGCGCTCGGCCTAGGCGCAGCGCCCATGGCCTGCGGGCGCGCGGGCGCGGGGGAGCGTCCTCCGGCTGCCCGTTTGCCGTTGCGTGGCTGACGCCCGTGCGATCTTCGGCGGTTTTTTCCAAGCGCAACTGTCAAGCCGCTTTCCAGGCACTTGCATGCGCGCAAAGCGCACCGTGCGGACGCTTTGGCCCCCATGGTTTGCCACGCGTTTGGCGTTGCGCCTGCACCCGAACGGTCGGCGCGGGTCCGGCGCGGCGGCGCCGCGTCAAACGCGCCGCGCGGCGGCGCGCACCCGCTGCGCGTTTCCCTTGCCGGCCGAGCAGCCCCATCGCGTGCCGGGCGCGGCGAGGTGTGCCCTCCGCGCTCTGGCCAGGAGCGGTGAAGCTCCACATAATGGTTAATGATTCGTTAATCGAGGGGGAGCGGTCGCCGCCTTGATGGCATCTTGTTGTGCGTACTTGCCGGTCGCGCGGCCGACGTAGCGGTGATTTGGCAAGCTGCGGAGGGGCGCGACCAACCGGGCTGGAAGCTCGTTCTGCTGCTGCTGGCGAGCATCGTCGCGGTGCTGGCGCTGTTGCTCGCCATCGCCGATGCCCATCGTCCCGCGTTGCTTGGCCCACAGGGGCAGACCGCGCTGCTGTTCTCGATCGCTGCTGCCGGCGCCGCGCTGGCGGCACTGGTCGGTCATCACGCCGTGCGCCGCACGCCGCTGCGCCGCGCAAGCGCCGACGAGACCGCGGAGCTGCGCAAGGAACTGCTCACGGCGGAGGCGATCATCAAAGCCGAGCCGCAGGTCCTCGTCCTGTGGGAGCAGGGACGAGGGGTGCGCATGATCGTGCACACGCTGACCGGCATCGACGGCCTGCCGCAGGGGGAAGCCGAGCTGTTGAAGTTCGGCCGCTGGCTCGATCCGCTCTCCTCCCACGACCTGAAGCGCAACCTCGACGCGCTGTTTGCCGACGGCGAACCGTTCAGCGTCTTGCTGAAGACCACGGCCCGCGCCCACTTGGAGGCCGACGGACGCGCCGCCGGCGGGCGAACGATCCTCAGGCTGCGCAACATAGCCGGGCGCAAGCGCGATCTCGCCAAGATCATCGACCAGCACCGCCAGCTCGTGCGCGACACGCTCGCCGGTCGCGCGCTGCTCGATGCGCTGCCGATGCCGACCTGGTTCCGCGGCGGCGATGGTCGCATCCAGTGGGTCAATCGCGCCTACGTCGCCGCGGTCGAGGGCGGTACCGCCGGCGAGGTGCGCGCGCGACAAATCGAGCTGCTGGAGGCACGCCAGCGCGAGGCGGTGAGCACCGCGCTTGGCAAGGGCCTTGCCTACCGCGAGCGGCTCCACATCATCAGCGCCGGGGCGCGCAAGGCTCACGATGTCGTCGTGCTGCCGCTCGATGGCGCCAGCGTCGGGGCGGCGATCGACGTCGCGGCGCTGGAGACGGCGCAGGGCGACCTGGCGCGGCACGTCGCCGCCTACGAGCGAACGCTCGATCGGGTTGCGACCGGCGTCGCCATTTTCGGCCCTGACCAGCGCCTGACGTTTTTCAACGAGGCGTACCGTGCGCTGTGGCCGCTCGATGCGGATTGGCTGGCAAGCAAGCCGAGCGATGGGGAGCTGCTCGACCGGCTGCGCGAGTTGTCGCGCCTCCCCGAGGTCGCCAACTATCGCGACTGGAAGGCCAAGATCCTCGCCGCCTACAAGAGCGGCGCCGAGTACGAAGACTGGTGGCACCTGCTCGACGGGCGCACGATCCACGTGGTATCGGCGCAGCGTCCGGATGGCGGGTTGATCTACCTCTACGACGACGCCACCGAGCGCTTTGCGCTCGAGAGCCGCTACAATGCGCTGATCGACGTGCAGCGCGAGACGCTCGACAGCCTGAAGGAAGGCGTCGCGGTGTTCGCAACCGACGGACGCCTCAAGCTGTTCAACACGGCGTTCGTGCAGATTTGGCGGCTGTCGCGCAGCACGCTCAAGCAGGGGCCGCACATCGACGAGATCATCGCCCAGTGCGGACAACTCTACGCCGATGCGGCCGCCTGGGGACGCATCAGCCGGGCGGTTACCGGCATCTCCGATCGCCGCCAGCCGCTCGCGGCGCAGATGCTGCGCCCGGACCAGAGCGTGATCGATTTTGCGCTTGCGCCGCTGCCCGATGGAGCGACCCTGATTACCTTCGTCGACGTCACCGACAGCAAGCGCTACGAGCAAACCCTGCTGGAGCGCAACGAGGCGCTGGAGGCGGCCGATCGCCTGAAGAGCCAATTCATCAGCCACGTGTCCTACGAATTGCGAACCCCGCTCACCAACATCATCGGCTTCAGCGAGCTGCTCTCCAGCCCGCGTACGGGAGAGCTCAACGACAAGCAGCGCGAATACCTGAGCGATATATCCGCCTCCTCGCGCACGCTGCTCGCCATCATCAACGACATTCTCGACCTCGCGAGCATGGATGCCGGCGGGTTGGAGCTGAAGCTGGCACCGGTTGGGGTCGCCGCGGTGGTCGAGACGGCCGTGCTCGCGGTACGCGACCGCGCCGCCCGCGCCCGCCTTAGTCTGGACATCAGCATCGCCCCGGATGCGGTGGAGTTCATCGCCGACGAAGGCCGGGTACGCCAGGTGCTGTATAATCTGCTCTCCAACGCCATCGGCTTCTCGCGGCCCCAGGACAGGATCAGCGTCGAGGTGTGGCGGCAGGCCGGCATGGTGGTGTTCGCGGTGGAGGACATGGGCGTGGGTATCCCCAAGGATCAGCAGCAGCGCGTGCTCGAGCGCTTCGAAAGCCGCAGCCAGGGCTCCAAGCACCGCGGCGCCGGCCTCGGGCTGTCGATCGTCAAGAGCCTGGTCGAGCTGCACGGCGGCTCCATGTCGCTCGACTCCGAGCCGGGCCGCGGCACACGGGTGACCGTGAGCTTTCCCCTGTCCCCACATGCCGCGGGCGCGGCTGTCGAGGCGCAGCGTGCATGAGCCCCGTTCTTGCGCGCACGCTCGACGAGCAGGGGGTCGTGCGCCTCGGCGAGCTGCTGGCCTTGAGGCTGCGCAGGGGCGACGTCGTCGCGCTGCGTGGGGACCTCGGAGCCGGCAAGACGACGCTGGCACGCGCGCTGATCCGCGCGCTGCCCGGTGCGCAAGCGGCCGAAGTGACCAGCCCGACGTTTTCGCTTTTGAACGTATACGAAACCGCACGGCTGACCGTTGCGCATTGCGACCTCTACCGCCTCGGCGGAGCCGAGGAGACGAGCGAGCTCGGCCTCGAGGAGGCGGTCGAAGTCGGCGCACTGATCGTTGAGTGGCCGGAGCGAACCGGCGCGCTGCCCGCAGACAGCCGCTACGAGATCACCCTTGCAGCGGCCGCGGACCCGGCGCTGCGGCACGTCGAGGTCCGCGGCATCGGCGCCGCCGGCGCCAACGTTGCGCGCATCGCCGAGCTGCTCGCCTTCCTCGATGCGGCGCCGCACTGGCGCGACGCGGGCATCACGTCCGTGCAGGGGGACGCCTCCAAGCGCAGTTATGCGCGCCTGATCCGCGACGGCGAGACCGTACTGCTGATGGATGCGCCACGGCAGGCCGATGGCCCGCCGGTGCGCGGCGGCCTGTCCTACAACCGCATCGCCTGCCTTGCCGACGAGGACATGGCGCGCGCGTTCGTGGCCATCGGCGCTGAGCTGCGCGCCGCGCAGCTCAGCGCCCCGGCAATCCGGGCGAGCGACCTCGACCACGGCTTGTTGCTGGTTGAAGACCTGGGCGACCGCGGGTTCGGGGTGGAGATCGCCGCCCGGCGCCTGCCGCAGGCCGACCTGCTGCGCGCGGCTGTCGACGTGCTGCTGCATTTGCGCAGCGTTCCGGTGCCGACGCGGCTGCCGCTCCCGGATGGCAGCGGCTATGCCTTGCCGCGGCGCGATCGCGCCGCCTTCGAGATCGAAATCGAGTTGCTGCTCGATTGGTATTGGCCGGCGGTGCAAGGCGCAGCCGCTCCGTCCGGCGTGCGGGCCGCCTTTGCGCGCCTGTGGCGGCCGGTGCTCGACCGCCTGCTGGCCCTGCCCGGGGGCTGGTTCCTGCGCGACTTCCACTCGCCGAACCTGATCTGGCTGCCCGACCGCGTCGGGCGCGCGCGTGTCGGCATCATCGACTTTCAAGACGCGCTCAATGAGCACTTCGCCTTCGATCTGGTCTCGCTGCTGCAGGATGCGCGCATCGACGTTGCGCCCGCGCTGGAGGATGAGCTCCTCGCCTACTATTGCGCCGAGGTGTGCGCGCGCGAGCCGGATTTCGATGCAACGGCGTTCATGCGCGCATACGTGGATTTCGGGGCGCAGCGCAACACGCGCCTGCTCGGACTTTGGGCGCGGCTGCAGGCGAGGGACGGCAAGACCGAGTATCTGCAGCACATCCCGCGGAGCTGGGGATATCTTGCCCGCAACCTCGGCGATCCGGCTCTCGCCGAGCTCAGGGCGTGGTACGAGGAGAACTTCCCGGCCGAGATGCGCCGCGCGGCCCTGTCTGGCGAGGGGGGGCCCGGTGGGGAGGGGGATTGGGTGCAGCGATGAGTGCCACCAGGCTCGATACGGCGATGGTCCTGAGTGCTGGGCTCGGCAGGCGCATGGCGGTCGGATCCAACCCGCTGCCGAAGCCGCTCGTGGTGCTTGCGGGCAAGGCGCTCATCGACCACGTGCTCGACCGCTTGGCGCAAGCGGGCGTCAAGCGCGCGGTCGTCAACCTGCACCACCAGGCCGATCTGATCGCCGCGCATCTCCAGGGGCGTACGCAACCGGCGATCGCCATCTCCGATGAGCGCTCGGCGCTGCTCGACACGGGCGGCGGCGTGAAGCGGGCCCTGCCCAGACTCGGGCAGGGCGCATTCCTGATCAACAATGTCGATTCGCTGTGGATTGAGGGCGTAGGCGGCAATCTGGCGCGGCTCGCCGCCGCCTGGGATGATGCGCGCATGGACTGCCTGCTCATGCTGGCCCTTGCCTCCAGCAGCCGCGGCTATGAGGGGCGCGGCGACTTCGCGCTGGCGAGCGACGGACGCGTCGAGCGCCGGCGCATCGAGCAGGAGACACTTCCCTTCGCCTTCACCGGAGTGTCGGTCGCCCACCCGCGCCTGTTCGCAGATAGCCCGGAAGGCGCCTTTTCGCTGAATCGCGTCTGGGACTGCGCCATTGCCGCCGGCCGTGCCTACGGGATGCGCATGGAGGGCGTGTGGATGCACGTCGGTACCCCGGCGGCGCTCGCCGAAGCGGAGCGCACCCTTAGTGCTACCGCCGGCGACTGAGCCGATGCGCGGGCAAGGTGCGGCGCGCGCGGCGCGCATCTACACGATCCCGGCGGGCCGACCGTTCCTGGAGACACTCGCCAGGGCGTTGATCGCCGGTGACCTTCCTGCGCCTGGGGGTCAGCCCCTCGGACCCGTCGAGCTCGCCGACGTCACGCTGCTGCTGCCGACGCGCCGCGCCGCGTACAGCCTAGAGCAGGCCTTTCTCGGCGCCGCGCGCGGAGCGGCGCTGCTGCTGCCGAAAGTGCGTCCGATTTTCGCCAGCGCGGAGGAGTTCGCGCTTCCTGCGACCCTCGCCGACCCCGCAAGCGACGCCATCGGCGGCCTGCGTCCGGCGGTCGGCGCCAGGGCGCGCCAGCTGGCGCTCGCGCGTCTCGTGCTCGCCTGGGGCAAGGCGCAGCGCGACAGCGGTGCGGCGGCGGGCGACGCGGATGACCCCGGGTCGGCTACCCGCACCGCGGCCCAGGCGGCGAACCTGGCGCGCGAGCTCGCGCACTTGATCGATGCCATGGAGATCGCCGGCGTCGCCTCCGAAAGGCTGCGCGCGCTGCCGCCCGATGCGCTCGCAGAACATTGGGAGCATACGCTCGCCTTCCTGGCGATCGTCACCGAGCACTGGCCGGCGCACCTGGCGGAGAGGGGCCTGATCTCCGCGGTCGCCCACGACAAGCAGCTGATCCGTGCTCTGATCGCCCGCCTGCGCGACGGCCCTACGACCGCCCCGGTGATCGTCGCCGGCGTGATGAGCAGCACCCCGATCGTCGCCGAGC
>JBPYEF010000474.1:0-3301 GCA_051985875.1 Hyphomicrobiaceae bacterium | reverse complement strand
CCCCACCGCGCAGCGCGTTTTGCGCTGCGGGTGGTTGGCGGTCTCCTGCGGCCATCGTGTGCGCGAGATTGGTGGCAAACATGTCGGTCAGTTGCGCCGCGACATCGGTGATAATGCCGCCGCGACTGAATTGGGCAAGCGGTCCGGTCAACAGCGCGCGCACCTCGACGTCGACCTCACTGCCGTCGGCGCACGGTGCAACACGATAAGCGACCTCCGCGGCAAGCCGAGAGCGGGTGAAGGCATCGCGTCCGCCGCCGGCAATCGTACCGCGACGCGCGGCTTCGTCGCGAGCCACCCTGCCTTCGCCGGTGAACGTCGCCGCGACCGGACCGAGCGTCACCCGCATGCGCCCGGCGATGCGATCGCCGACCACCGGGCCGGTGAGCGCGGCACCCGGCATGCATGGGACAATGCGCGCCATATCGCCAAGCACGCGCCACACCCGATCGGGCGGCTCGGCGACCCGGAAGGATTGCCGCAAGGTGATGTTGGGCGCAGCCGAGCCAAGACCGACCAACGACGCAACCACCGGCAGGGCGGGCGCGCCAGCGTCCGCAAGTGGATGGGCGGGGGTCGACGGCCCGACGGCGCGGCGCGCTCCGACCGGGCCGAGCGACGTGCGCGGCAGAACGGATTGCATCGGCGTGCCCGCTTCGAGCACGCGGCGAATGGCGCGCACGATCCCGGTATATCCGGTGCAGCGGCACAGGTTGCCGCTGAGCTCGCGGCGCACGCGCGTCTCGTCGGCCTGCGGCAGGCGCAGGACGATGTCGCGCGCGGTCACGAGCATGCCGGGCGTGCAGAAGCCGCACTGCAATGCGTGCTCAGCGCTGAATGCTTCGCGCAGTGCGACCATGACGGGATCACGCTCCAGCCCCTCAAGTGTCGTCACCTCGGCGCCCTCGCATAGGGCCGCGTAGGTGATGCAGGAGCGCGCGGGTTGCCCGTCGATCAACAGCGTGCAGGCGCCGCACACCCCCTGCTCGCAGCGCAGATGCGTCGCCGTCAGGTTCAATCGCTCGCGCAGAAAATCCGCAAGGTGCGTACGCGCGGTGACCGTTTCCGTGATCGGCATGCCGTTGACGGTGAGGCTGATGGCCCTCATTTGCCGCGCGCCTCTTCGGCGGCGCGCCAGAGCGCGGTGATCAGCAGGCGCCGACGCGCGCCATCGGGTACCCCTGTACCGAGCAGGCGCTCGGCGGCGGCCGCATCGAGTTGGGCGTCGCTGGCCAGAAGGGGAGCGCCGGAAAACAGCACACGGGCGTCGGCGACGACTACGGGCGCGCCCCCGGTCGCACCAATGACCGCACGAAATGCGCCGCGCTCGGGATCGCTGTGGACGACGCCGATCGCCACGGCGAACTCCCCGACCTTGCGACAGACCTTGTAGTAGCCCCAGCGCGCGCGTGGGGTCGGCTTGGGGATGCGGACGGCGCTCAGGATCTCTGAGGGGGAAAGCGCGGTTGCAAAGGCGCCGCGCATCAGCTGGGCGACCGGCAGGCAGCGCCGGCGCTGCCCGTCGCTCAGCACCGCCTCGGCGCCCAGCGCCGATAGCGCCGCCGTCCAGTCGGCCGCGGGATCGGCATGGCACAGGCTGCCGCCGACCGTGCCGCGGTTGCGCACGGCGCGGTAGGCGATGCGCCCAGCGACCTGCGCCAGCATCGGCACCCCGCCGCCGACCCGCCCGTCCTCGATATCGGCCGTCGTCACGCAGGCGCCGAAGGTCAGCTGATCGTGCCCCTCCTCGACCCGCCTCAGCTCGGGCAGGGCGGAGATGTCGATTAGGAGCTGCGGGCGGGCCAGGCGCGGGTTCAGCATCGGCCCGAGCGACTGGCCTCCGGCGATCAGCTTGGCCGCTCCGGGGGCGGACGCAAGGAGTGCAGCGGCCTCGAGGAGGCCGGCGGGGCGGGCGATCTCGAAGGGAGCGGGCTTCATACCTTCATGCACCCTTGGCCTCGGCAATCGCCGCCAGGATGCTATCCGGGCTCGCGGGCAGGCGATGCAGGCTTGCGCCGAGCGGCCGCAGCGCATCGTTGATCGCCGACATCAGCGCCGCCGGCGGGCCGATTGCACCTCCCTCGCCGATGCCCTTGCAGCCGAACGAGGTATAGGGCGACGGCGTTTGCATGTGCAGGATGCGCACTTCCGGCACCTCGGTGGCGCCGGGCAGGACGTAGTCGAGCATCGTCGAGGCGAGCGGCTGACCTGCGGCGTCGAACGGCATCGCTTCGTAGAGGCAGGTGCCGATCCCCTGCGCCGTGCCGCCGCGGATCTGCCCGTCGACGATCATCGGGTTTACCAACACGCCGCCGTCCTCGACCACCACGTAGTCGAGGATTTCGACCACGCCCGTTGCCGGGTCGACGGCGACGAGCGCGGCATGGCTCGCGTAGCTGAAGGTGCCACTGTCGCGCGCCGCGCGATAGCCGGCGGTTACCTCAAGGCCGCCGCGATCGACGTCGGCCGGCAGGTGCTGCGGCTGCAGGTACCAGGCGCGCGCCACCTCGCGCAAGCTTACGCTGCCCCCGCGGCCGCGCACCGCGCCTCCTTCGAGGCGCACCTCCGCTTGCTCGGCCTGCAACAGCCAGGCGCCTATGCGCCGCGCGCGCTCGGCCAGTGCCTTGCAGGCCTCGCCGACCGCGCCGCCGCCCATGACGATGCTGCGCGAACCCCAGGTTGCTGTCGAGAACGGGGTATAGAGCGTGTCGCCCTGCAGCACCTTGATGCGGGAAAAATCCACGCCCAGCACCTCGTGTGCGATCTGCGCAAAGGTCGTCTCGTGTCCCTGGCCATGCGAATGCGTGCCGACGCGGATCTCAAGGTCGCCGTCGGCCGTCAAGCGCGCGACTGCCTGCTCATAACCCGGCACCACCGGCCGCCCCCAGGCGGCCAGTACCGACGTGCCGTGGGCGCCCTGCTCGCAGAACACGCACACGCCGACGCCGATCATCCTGCCGGCGTCTTTGCCGCGCTGCTGACGGGCGCGCACCGCTGGGAGATCGATGGCCGCCACCGCCTTGCGCACGCAGGCGGGATAGTCGCCGCTGTCGAAGTGGCGGCCGACGACGTTGTCGTAGGGCATCTGCTCGGGCCGCACCAGGTTGCGCAGCCGGACCTCGTAGGGCTCGATGCCGATGGCGCCGGCGATCGCGTCCATCACCGTCTCGATCGCCAAGCACACTCCGGTGCGGCCGACTCCGCGGTAGGGCAGGATCGGGCACTTGCTGGTCGCAACCGCGGCCGAGCGGCAGCGGTACCCGCCGAGATCGTAGGGCCCCGGCAGCAGGCCCGCGACCAT
>JBPYEF010000473.1:0-6145 GCA_051985875.1 Hyphomicrobiaceae bacterium | reverse complement strand
ATCGCTCGAGCAGCGGCGCCCTGCCGTCAACGCGCCCGCAAGCGTCGTGCGCGAGCCCACGCCTTCGTTACGCCGCCGACCATGGAGCCAGCCATGAGCATCGCCCTCAAAGGCGCAATCCTTGCTGCCAGTCGCCGTGCCGACGGGGCGGTCGTGTTCCTCGACGTCGACGGCGACTGGAACGAAAACATGCGTACGGCAGCCGTAGCACGCGCCATTGACGAGCGCAGAGCGCTCGCCGATCGGGCAACGTACGAGGCCAGACGCCATTTGGTAGTTGGACCAAAGCTGATCGACATCGTCGAGGTCGACGGCCGCGTGGTCCCCGCGCGCCCAGGAGGGCAGCCACGGAGCGTCGGTGACATGCTCGCGGACTTGCCCCTGCAGGCGTGCGCGAACCGCGCTACGGCACACCCTCTGCGCGGCGAAGCGCCGGGGCGTGCGGCCGATGCGTCTTTCCCACTATGCGCCGCCCCAGCATGCGCCGCCGAGCGGCCCGGGCTGACCCGGGGGTAGCGTCGAGGCACCTGCGCGACGCTTTTGATCAAGCTGACCGGCCACCGACACTCAGGCCACGTACGCTGCCTGCTCTGCCGGACAACGGCCCAGCCGATACCCCCTGCGCCGCGCCCATGGCGCTCGGGGAACGCGGAGCGCACGCGAACCACCGCCGCCAGGGCAGGGCGCGGCAGGTTGCGCGCGTGTTGCGGTAGGGCCTGCATTCGCCAAGCTGGCTCCGCCGGTTACGAGCCGTTCGGGTCAGCGAGCGGCGGGCGTATCCCCCGCAGCTCCAGTCGCATGCCGGCGGCGCCCGTGGCCCGCTCTTCGCCGGGACGCTGGCCACGGCACTGCCCCGCAGCGCGCCGCCCCTCGACGTGGTTGAGGGCTACATGAGGCCGCGAATGGGGCGGCGGCTGCGGCGCCGATTTGGCGATCGGCTACGTCATCGTCCCGCCCAGGACAAAGCAAAGCAGCAATTGGCCCCTTGCTTTTTGCGCGGCGGCCGCAATAACACGTGCTTGCCGACCCCGTGGCGACACTGCCCGCGGCGCGTGTTGCTTGGCGCGCGGTGGGGCGCTTTTCGGGAGCGCTGGAGGAGAACTCAAAGATGCAAGACGTGTACGTTCGTGGCGGCGACGCCGTCGACCCACCGCTCCTCTGTCCGGACTACCGCTCGACGGCTCTGCGCGCCCCGCTGCGGCCGCCCGTCGTCATTCCCCAAACCCTGTCCGAGATCACCGGCCCCGTGTACGGTCATTCCGACGTCGTTCCCGAAGAGGCCGACCTGACGCGCCAACACAGCGGCGAGCCCCAGGGGGAGCGCATCATCGTGCGCGGGCGGGTCCTCGATGAGGATGGCCGTCCGGTGCCGGCAAGCCTGATAGAGATTTGGCAATGCAATGCTGCCGGGCGCTACCGGCACGAGACCGACCAGCACGCTGCGCCGCTCGACGCAAATTTTACCGGCGCCGGCCGCGTCGTCACCGATGAGCAGGGGTGCTTCCGCTTCACGACCGTCAAGCCTGGCGCCTATCCCTGGCGCAATCACCCCAATGCCTGGCGCCCGGCGCATATCCACTTCTCCCTGTTCGGGCCGTCGTTCCTCACGCGGCTGGTGACGCAGATGTATTTCCCGGGCGATCCGCTGCTCGCCTTGGACCCGATCTTCAACTCGGTCCCGGACGCGCGCGCACGCGAGCGCCTGATCTGTCGCTTCGACCTTGCGACCAGCGAGCCCGAGTGGGCGCTCGGCTACGTGTTCGACTTCGTGCTCAGAGGCAGCAAGGCTACACCCCTGGACGCCGACCATGCCTGAGCGCACGCCATCGCAGACGGTGGGACCGTACTTGCACATCGGACTGACGCAAGGGGCCTTCGGGCAGCGCGAGATCTTCGGTCCCGATGTCGCCGGCCCGGGGATCGAGGGCCGCCACATCGGCATCGAAGGTCGCGTTCTCGACGGGGCGGGTGCCCCGCTCCCCGATGCGCTCCTTGAGACCTGGCAGGCCGACGCGCAGGGCCGCTATGCGCACCCGGCCGATCGGCGGCCGCGCACCTCCAACTCGTTCCGCGGTTTCGGCCGCTGCGCAACCGACAAGGAGGGGTGGTTCCGCTTCCGCACCATTATGCCCGGTCTGGTCGCCGGGCCGACGGGCATGCAGGCGGCGCACATCAACGTCGGCCTGTTCGCACGCGGCATGCAGCGGCGCGTGTTCACGCGCATTTACTTCAGCGGCGACCCCGGCCTCGCCGGCGACGCAATTCTGGCGCTGGTGCCGCCCGAGCGCCGCGGCACGCTGCTGGCGCAGCCCGACGCCGTCCAGCCGGGTCTGTTCCGGTTCGACATCCGCCTGCAGGGCTCCGAGGAGACCGTGTTCTTCGATGCGTGAAGCAAGGTGGGCGGCAAGGCCGTTTGCGGGGGCAGGGTATGCACGCTATCGTTGGGGACACAGCCGTTGGGACACAGCGGGCATTCCCGCGTCGATCGGGTCACACTCCCATGCGCTTCACGGTCGGATTAAAGCAGCGGGGAAAGGCTGAGCACATCGTCCTCGATGCCGAGGATGCCTTGATCGCCGCGCTCAAGGTCAAGGCCAAGCGGATCGACGCGACGATTATCTATGTGCGGCCCGCCAATCGCCGCGGCGACGCGCGCCACCCCCCACACGCACTGGACAAGGGTCCTGGCCAACAGGAGCGCTGATCGCGCAGCGCGCTCAGGGTTGGCGCCGCAGCCCCCGCATGATCTCCGCCCCGGGTGCGGCGTCGGCCAGTCCCTTGAAGCTGCCCTCCCGCAGGATCAGCTCCGCACTGCGCAGCAGGCCGCCCCAGGCAGCGCGCGCCAGCGCGCCGCCTGTACTGATGCGGCGCACGCCGAGCGCAGCCATATCGGCAACCGAAAGATCGCTCGGGCCGCCGACCAGCAGGTTGAACGGCTTTGGCGCCACGGCCGTTACCACCGCGGCAATCTGCTCGCGCGTGACGATGCCCGGTGCATAAAGGCAGTCAGCTCCCGCCGCCGCGAACGCCTGCAGCCTGCGGACCGTCTCTGGCATATCCGGTCGGCCGCGAAAGAAGCCCTCGCTGCGGCCCGTCAACAGCACGTCGCCGCCCGTCTTGTCGATGGCGGCGCGCGCGGCCTTGATGCGCGCCACCGCCATCTCAAAGTCGTACAGCCCTTGCGCAGGATCGCCGCTGTAATCCTCAATCGACAGTCCCGAGACGCCGCTCGCAACGCATAACGCGACGCTCTCGGCGACCGCTTCCGGTTCGTGGGCGTAACCGTTCTCGAAATCGGCATTGACCGGCACGTCAACCCCCGCGGCGAGCTCGGCAATGTGCGCGAGCATAACATCGCGCGGTACCGCGCCGTCACCGACCCCGCGCGCCCAGGCAAAGCCGGCGCTGGTCGTGGCCAGAGCCTTGAAGCCCATGTGCTGCAGATAGCGCGCCGTGCCGATGTCCCACGGGTTGGGTATGACGAAGCAGCCGCGCGCATGCAGGGTGCGGAATGCTCGGCGCTTCTCGGCAATGGTCGGCATCGGCCTCCTCCTTGTTCACCCCGGGCATCCCCGGCGGCGTACATCGGGCGCTGCCGGGTTCGCGACGAAGCGGAGCCGCGGCGGCGCGGCCGCTTACACCGCCCGGCGACCCCCGAACGCCGCCTCCATCTCGCGCCGCACGCGCAGCGCGCCATCCTCAGCATCGCAGTCGACGTCGGACCAGCTGAGGCACTGGCCCGCCGCGACATCCGCCTTGAGCCTGGCTCCCTGGGCGAGCCCAAGCGGCAGGTATCCCGATCGCAGCGACAGCTCGGCCGGCAGCTGCTTGCCCCAAACCGTGAACCCGCCTTCGCCATCGAGCGTCTCGCCGCGCCGCAAGGCGCGCTTGGCCGTTGCGACCACGTCCGAGTGGAAGGCGATCGGTGCCCCTGTCGGCTCCTTGCGCAGCGCCGCCGACGCGACGGAAATGCCGAGCTCGAGGCCGATCATGTGCGTCGGCCGGTAGAGCGCCGCATACTTGCCACTGCTGTCCGGCAGCAGATGGTACTCGCGAAAGCAGCGCGGCGCGTAGGGACTGTCGCTTTCGATCACCACAAAAGTCCCCATCGCCAGGTGGTGCGGCACATCCTTGCCCTCGCGCGTCAGCGAGGAGACCACCTCGGTGACGCCCTTCTTCTCAAGCGCGCCCCCCTCGGCCCTGGGCTTCAACACTTGCGCGAGCTCAAAGCGCGAAGCGGGCGGAAAGCCGAGCCCATGCGTCTGTGGCACCAGCCCGGTCGCGTTGCACACCGCCGTCATCTCGATCGCCGACTTGGTACCGTCGATGAATGAGTTGAACATCTTCGGATTGATGTGGCTGCGGTCCTCGATGTGCAGATATTGGGTCAGCACGTCCCACACGGTGTCGGGCGTGGAAGCGTGGTAGCTCGGGTGATAGCGGGTACCCTTGCCCGCGGCCACGACCCTGAAGCCGCAAGCGCGCGCCCAATCGACGTGTTCGCAGATCAGTGCCGGCTGGTCGCCCCAGGCGAGCGAGTATACGACCCCAGCCTGGCGCGCGCGGCGGGCAAGCAAGGGGCCGGCGAGGGCATCGGCCTCGACGTTGACCATGATGATGTGCTTGCCGGCTTCGATCGCGGCCTGGCAGAGCGCAACTCCCGTCGCCGGATCGCCGGTCGCCTCGATCACCACATCGACTTCCGGATTGTCGATGACCGCCAAGGCGTCGTCGGTGAGAAACGTCTTGCCCGTCTGCAGCGCCGTGTCGAGGGAACGCGCATCGATCTGCGCCGCAGGCCAACCGACCTCGAGCAGGCGCTGCCTGGCGCGCGCCGGCATCAGGTCGGCCAATCCGACGAGGTGCATGCCCGGCGTCAGGCGCACCTGGGACAGGAACATGGTTCCGAACTTGCCCGCACCGACCTGGCCGATGCGCACCGGCCGGTTGGCGGCGGCGCGCTGCTGCAGCATCGCTGAGAGGTTCACGGGTCCTCGCTATTGCTCCGGCAGGACGTAAGCGCCGGGCGCTCACCGCACTCAGGCCGCGAGGTGGTAGCTCGCGGCGTAGCGGCTCAGCGCGTCGTCGGCGCATGGCTGGATCGGTGTGAAATCGCGATGCGCAATCCACTCTGGCCGCGTCGGCTTGCGGATGTGATTGGAAACCGCGTTGAGGGTCAGGTAGACGATCTTGCGCGGATAGGGCGTGATGTTGCCGGCCGATCCGTGCACCAGGTTGCCGTGGAACAGCAGCACGCCCCCTGGCTTGCCGACCGGAACGGCAAGCCCACCCTCGGCAACGAGCTTTTCGACCGTCGCATGGTCGAGGGTCCAAAGCGGATAGCTGGTGGTCGTCTCGTCGTGCCCAGCCGCCAGCACGCCGTGCCGGTGGCTGCGCGGGATCAGCATCAGCGGGCCGTTGAACGTGAACACCTCGTCGAGAAACACCGAGATATTCATCGCCTTCGGCTCGGGCATGCCGTCGTCCCGCGCCCAGGTGCCATAATCCTGGTGCCATTGCCAGACGTCACCGTCGAACTTGGCTTTGGCGTTGATCTTGAACTGGTGCATATAGAGCTTCTCGCCGAACAGCTGTTCGACCGGATCGATCAGGCGCGGATGGCGCCCGAGCAGCGCGAACGCGTCGTTGTACGTGTGGGCGGCAAACGCCGTGCGCGGGGCGCCCGACTTCTCGCGCCAGATCTGCGGGCGGTCGAGCCGGTAGATGCCCTCCGCCTCGGAGCGCAAGACGGCAACTTCCTCCTCCGCGAAGCATGCAGGCAGAAATACCCAGCCTTCGATCGAGAACTGCGCAATCTGCTCGGGGGTCAATTGCATGGCTCGCCTCGGAGGGTTTGTGCGGCGAAGCAAGACGCCAAGGCCGCCCGTGTTTTTCGCACGGGAAGCCCCTCGCTGGGAAGCCCGCCTTGCCCTTTTACGCGCCCTTCTCCATCATGCCGGCGACCACCGCACCGAGACATCGATGTCGCCAACGCCCGAGAAGATACCGCGCACGCTGCGCCTCAATGCCGGCGACAACGTGCTGATCGCCATCGACGCGGTGGACAAGAGCACGACCGCGCACGGCGTCACCGCGGCGGCACGCATCCCGCGCGGTCACAAGATGGCCTGTCGCACGATCGCTG
>JBPYEF010000472.1:0-9184 GCA_051985875.1 Hyphomicrobiaceae bacterium | reverse complement strand
CCATTGTGGACGACCTCGTGGATCACGTCGGCGCCGTTGACGCCCTTGCCGACACGGCGGATGCGGTCGCTTTCGAAGGCGTTGCGCAGCTCTTCGAACAGGTCGACCTCGGAAGCTTCGCCAAGCTCGTGAGCGGTCTTGCCTTCGAGCTGGCGCTGCAAATCCTGCAGCTTGAGCTGCAGGCGTTGGCTCTCGTCGAACGCTCTGGCCTTCTCCGCCAGTACCGCTGCTTCCTTGTCCGTGTGGTGCGCCTGCTCCATCGTGGCGATGCGCTGGGTCAATGCCGCCTCATGCGCCGCCGTGAGCTCGGCGATGCGGTCCTGTGCCGCCGCCGTCGCCTGCTCGGCCGAGATCAGGCGCGATTGCAAATGGGCAAATTGATCGGCGAGCGCCGCCTCCGCCGTTGCCCTGGCCTCGGCGCGCACGGCGCGCACGCGCTGCTCGGCCGCCGCGGCCGCCTCCATACGCGCCTGCTGCAGCGCCAACGCCGCATCCGCCGTCGCGGCCGCCATCTTGCGGGCGAAGTCCTCCTTGAGGGTCGCGAAGCGCTGCTGTTCTGCCTGTAGCATGCGCCGGCGGATCTCTTCGAATTTCTGGTGCGTGATCGGCTGGTCGCACCAGGGGCAGGCGTCCGCAGCGCGCTGCTGCGGCGGGCGGCCGGCAGATGAAAGAATCGCCATGGGGCGTGCCTCCTCGCGGGTGCCGATCTCAGGTTGCGAGCCGTTCGAGCCGGTTGCGCTTGACCTCGGCTGCTTTCGACCCGGATGCTCTATGGCCTGAGTCGCGGACTACAGTCGCCTTGCACGGGCTGCCAGCAGCAGGTTCTTGTCATGTTCTGTATATGTTCTGTTTGCGTCTGACAAGCCGGCCCGATTGGCCTGCGAACCGACGCAGCGGGCGCGCGACCCAGCAGGATGGACTGCTCAGGCGTTGTGGTCCGGCATGGGCACGGCGGGGCGGATAGCGTCCGCGGCCGCGGCGCTGTAAGGGGAAGCGGTGTCCACGGACGTACAAACCATTGTCGTCGGCGCCGGCGTCGTCGGGCTTGCGGTAGGGCGCGCGCTGGCACGGGCGGGCCATGAGGTGCTCGTGCTTGAACGGCACGCGCACATCGGTGTCGAAACGAGCTCGCGCAATAGCGAGGTCATCCACGCCGGCATCTACTACCCGCCGGACAGCCTGCGTGCGCAACTGTGCGTTCGCGGCAAGGAACTCCTCTATCGATTTTGCGGCGAACACCGCGTCCCGCATCGGCGTTGCGGCAAGCTTCTGGTGGCGACGCACGACAACCAGCTCGCCAAGCTCGCCGCCATTCAGCACACGGCGGCCGCCAATGGCGTCACCGATCTTGAGCCCCTCAGTGGGGCGGCGGCACGGGCCCTAGAGCCGGAGCTTGCCTGCATCGCAGCCCTTTTGTCACCTTCGACCGGTATAGTCGACGCCCACGCCCTCATGCTCGCGCTGCAAGGCGAGCTTGAGGCTAGTGGCGGCGGCGTTGTGCTGCACTGTCCGGTCGAGCGCATCGAGCGCCCGCCCGGCGCGCCATTCCGCCTCCATACGGGTGGTGCCGACCCCGGCACCGTCAGCGCCGCCAACCTCGTCAACTGCGCAGGCCTCGATGCTACCCGCCTCGCGCGCAAGCTCCCCTCTACTCACGGCTACGCGCCGCCCGAGACCTATTACGCCAAGGGCCAGTACTACGCGCTGAG
The DNA here is from genome assembly GCA_051985875.1 of Hyphomicrobiaceae bacterium. Lineage (GTDB taxonomy): Bacteria > Pseudomonadota > Alphaproteobacteria > Rhizobiales > Hyphomicrobiaceae > AWTP1-13. The sequence goes on along the minus strand of JBPYEF010000472.1, from coordinate 7,475 downwards.
CGGACGCCCACCGTTCCAGCGGCATATCTACCCGATGCCGGACGGAGCCTGGCTAGGCCTGCACGCCACCGTCGACATCTCCGGACGTTGCAAGTTTGGTCCCGACATCACCTGGGTCCCCGCCGTCGACTACGACTTCGAGCCCGGGAAACTCGGAGAGTTCTTGACCTTTATCCGCGGCTATTATCCACAGCTCGACGCCGGACGCCTGCACCCCGACTATACGGGCATCCGCCCCAAACTCTACCGCCCGGGCGAGCCCGTTGCCGATTTCGCCATCCATGGTCCACGCGAACACGGACAGGTGGGGCTGGTTTCCCTGTACGGAATCGAAAGTCCCGGGCTGACAGCGGCGCTGGCCATCGGCGAGAGAGTAGTCGCGCTCCTCGCGCAGGCGTGACCGGGACGCTTACCACTACGGCTGTGCGGAAGCGGCGTGTGCGACGGCGCTTTGCGTGTTGACTGTGCGATTCGGCGCGTCGCTGCCGGTGCGCATGTTGCGTGCTCCGGCATTGCATGCTTAACATTGCGTTAACGTGCTCGCATGCTCGCGTGCTAGAGTGCTAGCAAGTTCAGTTCGGGGTCGACGATCGTGCGCGTGTGGAGTGTGCTCGGGCAGAAAGGGGGAACGGGCAAGACCACCTTGGTCCTGCATCTTGCGATTGCGGCGATGGCCAGGGGATTGGTCACGTCGGTGATCGATCTCGACCCGCAGCGATCCGCCGAGCAGTGGTCGGACATGCGCGAGAAGACGGGGGCGCAAGAGCCGCCTATCGTGCACGGGACTTCGAGCAGCCTCGGCGAGATGCTGGCGGCGGCGCGGGCGACCGGGTCCGAGCTGGTGCTGGTAGATACCCCGCCGCTGATCGACAAGACGCTGATCTTCGCGGCCGAGGCCGCCGATCTGATCGTCGTGCCCTCGCGCGTATCGATCCTCGATCACCTAGCACTGAGCGAAACACTGCGTGTCCTGGAGGCGATGCAGGCTCTGCGCAAGACGGTGGTCGTGTTCAATGCGGTGAGCGCCGACCGGCAGGCAAAGGCGGAGATGGCGAAGATCGTCAAGTCTGCGTCGCGCGATTTCGATGTGCCGATCGTCAGCGTGGTGTTGGAGGACCGCGGCGACTTCCGGCATGCGTTGTCGCAGGGCAAGGGTGTGACGGAAAGCGCCCCGCGCGGCGCGGCTGCAAGGGAGCTGCAGGCACTTTATCGGCTGCTCTGCCAATGGGACCGCAAGTTTGCGCAGCAGAAGCGGCGCGTGCCGGCATGAGCAAGGTCAAGCGCAAGGTCGCCAGCGCCGCCAGCCGCAAGCAGGCAATTGCCGCGGTGTCCGGCATCAAGCGGGAGAAGCCGAAGCTGCCCGAACCCCTCACTGGCAAGGGGCGCCAGGGGCGCCGCGGGGTCGTCGTCTACTTACACCCACTGGCCAAGGACGTTTTGCAGCGCATCGCCCATGAGCACAGAAAGACTATTCAGGAGTTGGGCGTCGAAGCCTTCAACCGGCTGTTTCTCGAGTACGGGGAAAAGCCGATCGGGTAGGAGCGGTTGGTGTGGCGCGGCGGGGGCAGCGCGGCGAGGGAGGGCGGCGTGGCGGAAAAGCTCGGCAAATCCGATCCGGTGGCGTACGCGCGGCGGGAAGTCATGCGCTCTGCCGCGCACGGCCAGGCGTGGAGGGAACACGCCGCGGCGCCGATAAGGAAGGCAGCACGTGTATTCATCTCCTATGCGCAACAGGACCGGCAGGTCGCGCGCGCGCTGGCGGCGTTTCTCGTCGGCGAGGGAATCGCGTGCTGGTGGGATCGCGAGATCCAGAGCGGCGAGGATTTCACCTGCGCCATCGAGGCGGCGCTGGTTGCCTCCGATGCCGTGGTCGTCATCTGGTCCGAGGCCTCGGTCGGCAAGGAATACGTGCGCAACGAAGCGACCTACGCCCGCAACCGCGGTAAGCTAATCACCGTACACGTGCCGGGGTTCGACAAGGAGATGATTCCGATCGGCTTCATCCTGCGCCAGTCGGAATGCGTTGCCGATCGGATACGGCTGATCGAGGCACTCGGCCGGTTTGATATCCATCCAGGCGCGCAGATCACCACCCGCCGCAAGCGGACCACCTGATCCCCAACGCGCGCTGCGTGTGACGACGCTCTCAGCGGCGCTCGCCGGTCGCGAGCCGCCTCTCGATCAGTTGGGAGTAGCGCGACATGCTGTAGCAGAAAATCCAGAAGATGAGCCCCGCGAATACGTATCCGGTCTTGGCGGTGGTCGGCGAGAACCACTTGGCGTCGGAGTTGTTTAGCTGGACGATACCGAGCAGGTCGAATAGGCCGATGATCGTCACCAGACTCGTATTCTTGAACAAACCGATGAAATTTCCGACGATGCCCGGCACCACGAGCTTCAGCGCCTGGGGCAGGACGATCAGGCCCATTTTCTTTGTATAGGACAACCCGAGCGCGTCAGCCGCTTCGAATTGGCCGCGCGGAATTGCCTGCAGGCCGCCGCGAACGGTCTCGGCAAGGTAGGCGGCGTCGAACAGCGCAACGCCGATCAAGGCGCGCAGCAGCTTGTCGAAGGTGACGCCCGGGGGCAGGAACAGCGGCAGCATCACCGAGGCCATGAACAGCACCGTAATCAGCGGCACGCCGCGCACAAGCTCGATAAAGCCCACCGACACCCAGCGCACGATCGGCATGCGCGATCGCCGTCCGAGCGCCAACGCAATGCCGATCGGAACGGAACCCGTGATGCCGACCGTCGCCACGACCAGGGTTACCAGCAATCCACCCCACAGCGAGGTGTCGACCACAGGGAGACCAAACACGCCGCCGACCAAGAGGAAAAAGGCGACCACCGGCAGTAGCGCGAAAACGTAGAGCGCATTCCACAACTTTCCGGGCACCGCTGGAATCATCAATGGGATCAGTCCGACGAGCGCCAGCAGGTAAACCAGGTCGACCCGCCAGCGTTCTTCGTCTGGGTAGCGGCCGTACATGAACTGCGTAAACTTGGCCGTCACGTACGGCCAGCAGGCTCCCGCGTCCGGGCGCGTGCAGGCGCTCCCGTCGCTGCCGGTAAACGTGGCGCTCAGCAGCCCCCATTCGATGACCCCGGCCAGGACATAGTAGGCCAGATACAGGCCGATCAACGTCAGCAGCGTGTTCGACCAGGAGGAAAACAGGTTGGCACGCAGCCAGCCGATCACGCCGATCTGCGACCGCGGCGGGTGCTGGACGGTGGCAAGGGTTTGGCTGTCGGCGACCATGGCTCAGCGCTCCACCAGTGCCATGCGTTTGTTGAACCAGTTCATAAACGCCGAGGTCAGCAGGCTCAGCGTCAGATAGACGGCCATGGTGACCAGGATCACCTCCACCGCTTGCCCGGTCTGATTGAGCACGGTGCCCGCCCAGACGGAGACGAGGTCGGGGTAGGCGATCGCTACGCCCAAGGACGAATTCTTGGTCAGATTGAGGAACTGGCTGCTGAGCGGGGGAATGATGATGCGCATGGCCTGCGGCACGATCACCAGGCGCAGCGCTTGACCCTTGCTGAGGCCGATTGCCAGCGCCGCTTCCTGTTGGCCCTTGGGGACGCCGGCGATGCCGGAACGCACGATCTCCGCAATGTAGCTCGCGGTGTAGATCGACAGCCCAAGCAGCAGGGCGACGAATTCCGGCTGCAGCACCATGCCGCCCTGGAAGTTGAAGCCCTTGAGCTGCGGATAGTCGAAGCTCAGCGGCCCACCGAGGCACCAGAACACTGCCAGCGGCAGCAGGACGATGAGCCCGAGCGACGTCCACAGCACCGGGAACTGCCGTCCGGTCAGCTGCTGTCTCCTACGGGCGGCAAAGCGGACGGCGATCGATGCGACGATGCCAACCAGCAAGGCGAGCAACACGTAATCGAAGCCGGGCTGCGTGATCGGCGCCGGCAGGTAGAGGCCGCGCACGTTGAGGAAGCCGCCCCCAAACAGACTGAGGCTCTGCCGCGGCGGCGGCAGTGCTTTGAGCACCGCGAAGTACCAGAAGAACAGCTGCAGCAACACGGGCACGTTGCGGATCAGCTCGACGTACACCGTCGCCAGCCGCGCCACCAGCCAATTGGTCGAAAGGCGGCCGATGCCGATGATGAAGCCGAGCGTGGTCGCCAACACGATCCCGAGAACGGCGACCAGCAAGGTATTCAGCAGGCCGACCAGGAAGGCGCGTCCGTAGGTGGAGGAGTTGTCGTAGGCGATCAGGGTTTGCGAGACGTCGAAGCCGGCGGTGCGATCGAGAAAGCCGAAGCCGGAGGCGATGTTCTGCCGGCGCAGGTTGGCCGCCGTGTTGGTGACGAGCATGTAGAACAGCGCGACCAGCAGGACGACGAGCGCGACCTGGTAGAAAGCTTGGCGTACCTCCGGCCGGTAGAGGATGTTGGTTGCGGGGCGCGCCCGCCTGAGGTCGCGATCGCCGGTGACGACAGCCATGCAAGCTCCAGCCGTTGATGGCCCGCGGCGGCGCAACGACCGCCGCAAGCCTCGGTCAGCGGATCGGTGGCGCGTACTGCAGGCCGCCCTTGTTCCACAGGCGGTTCAGCCCGCGGGCAATGTTCAGGCGCGAGCCTGAGCCGACGTTGCGTTCAAAGATCTCGCCGTAGTTGCCGACCGCCTTGATGATATTGACGGCCCAATCGTTCTCGAGGCCGATGCCCTTGCCGAAGTCGCCGTCCTTGCCGAGCAGGCGCTTGATCTCGGGGTTGGTCGAGCTCGCCATCTGCGCGACATTGGCCTGCGTGACGCCGAGCTCCTCGGCGTTCAGCAGCGCGAAATGCACCCATTTGACGATCGTGAACCACTGCGAGTCGCCCTGGCGCACCGAGGGTCCGAGCGGCTCCTTGGAGATGATCTCCGGCAGCACCACGTGCTCTTCGGGATTGGGCTGCTGGATGCGGGTAGAGTACAAGCCCGACTGGTCGGTGGTGAACACGTCGCAGCGCCCGCTCTGGTAGGCCTGCAGCGTCTCGTCAAGCTTCTCGAACACCACCGACTTGTAGGTCATGTTGTTCGACTTAAAGTAGTCGGCGAGGTTGAGCTCCGTGGTGGTGCCGGTCTGGACGCACACGCTCGCGCCGTTCAGCTCCTTGGCGGAGTTCACCCCGAGCGATTTCTTCACCATGAAGCCCTGTCCGTCGAAATAGTTGATGCCGGTGAACGACAGGCCGAGGGCGCTGTCGCGCGACATGGTCCAGGTGGTGTTGCGCGCGAGCATGTCGACCTCGGCCGACTGCAGGGCGGTGAAGCGCTCCTTGGCCGTGGTCGGGACGTACTTGACCTTCTTGTCGTCGCCGAACACGGCGGCGGCGACCGCGCGGCAGTAGTCGACGTCGAGGCCGGTCCAGTTGCCCTTGTCGTCGGGCTGGCCGAAGCCGGCAAGCCCGGTGGTGACGCCGCAGACGAGCGTGCCGCGCTGCTTGACGGTGTCGAGCGTCTTGGTTTGGGCGCTGGCGGCGCCGGTCGCGCCGATTAGAACGGCCACCACCATCGTGGTCCACGGCAACTGGTAACGCATCGTCTCAAGCTCTCCTCACTTCTGGCGTGTGCCTGCCAACGCCGCTGCTTCCTGCGCCAAGCTGCACGCGCGTCCCCGATCCCGCTCAATGGTTGAGGATCTGCGACAGGAACAGCTTGGTGCGCTCGGATTTCGGGTTGGCAAAGAACTCTTTCGGGGTCCCTTGCTCGACGATCTCGCCGCGGTCCATGAAGATGACACGATCGGCCACCGAGCGCGCGAAACCCATCTCGTGGGTGACGCACAGCATGGTCATCCCGCCCTTGGCGAGCGCGATCATCGTGTCGAGCACCTCCTTGACCATTTCCGGATCGAGGGCGCTCGTCGGTTCGTCGAACAACATGATGCGAGGGTTCATGCACAAGGCGCGGGCAATGGCGACGCGCTGCTGTTGGCCACCCGAAAGCTGCCCCGGGTACTTGCCGGCCTGCTCAGGGATCTTGACGCGCTCGAGGTACTTCATCGCCACCTGCTCGGCGTCGCGGCGCGGCATCTTCTTTACCCACACGGGTGCTAGGCACAGATTGTCGAGCACCGTGAGATGCGGAAACAAATTGAAGCTTTGAAACACCATGCCGACCTCTGCGCGGATCTTGTCGATCTGGCGGATGTCGTTGGTGAGCTCGATGCCCTCGACGACGATCTTCCCCTTCTGGTGCTCTTCCAGCCGGTTGATGCACCGGATCAGCGTCGATTTGCCGGACCCGGACGGACCGCACACGACGATCTTCTCACCCTGCTCGACGGTCAGATTGATGTCTCTGAGAACGTGGAATTCGCCGTACCACTTGTTGACGCCGACCATCTGAATGGCGGGCACCTCGCCCGCTGCCGGCACGGGTGCCGCGGCGCTCGCTTGAGCCATTGTGCCTCCGACGGGCTGGCGGGCATACGCCGGCTCATGGCGTCGCCCCGGACGGACCAGGGCTCAAGTATGCATGACGCCGTTCGGACGTGCAATGCAGGCTGGCGGGGCCGCGTTCTCTCCTGCCCCGGAATATCCCGCGCTGCAACAGCCGCATTTTTTCACGCCATGGGCCGCGCAACCCCGCTTGGCACGGCGCTCCCTGCGCGGGCTCGCGTTGCTTTTCTCAAGGCGTACGCTGCGCTTTCGTACTGGTACAGCGTCGGTGGCCATCGATCTCGGCGAAATGTCCCTGCCGTTGCAGGCTGACGAGCAGCAGCAGCGACGGCAGTGCCGCGGCGGCGCTGACGACAAAGAACGCCGGCCAGCCGATGGCGTCGACGATGAACCCTGATGCCGCCGAGAACAGGGTGCGTCCGGCGGCGGCGAGGCTGGTTAACAACGCATACTGACTAGCCGTGTGGCGCCGGCTCCCGCACAGGGCAGAAATATAGGCAACGAGGATTACCGTGCCGATTGCGGCGCAGAATTGCTCTATGGCGATGGCCACCGACAGCGCGGCAGCTGAGGGTCTTTGCGCGCCGAGCCAAACGAAGGCGAACATCGAGAGCATCTGCAGCACGGCGCCACTTCCCAGCGCGGCCGCCCGGGGCAGGGCGGCCGCAATGGCGCCACCGGCAAAGCCCCCGGCGAGCAGCGCCGCGAGCCCCAATCCCTTGACGAGCGCTGCGTACGTGCCCTTGTCGTAGCCGAGCGAGAGCACGAACGGCGCCGTGATGCTGCCCGCCAGCGCGTCACAGAGCTTGTAGAACAGCACGAAGGCCAGCACCTGTGCCGCTGCCTTGCGCGCAAGGAATTCGCGCAGGGCGCCGGCCCCCGTCAGCCATACGCGCTGCAGGGCATCGGTACGGCAGCCCCGCGCGGCGTTGGCATCGTCGTAGGGTTCGCCGGCCGTCAGAGTGGCGATCAGCCCGATGCCGACCAGGATCGCGGCGAGTGCATAAGCGATCGGCCATGCCAGGGTGCGTTCGAGGCCGAGCAGCTCGAGCCAGGCGACGAGGCCG
>JBPYEF010000471.1:0-10448 GCA_051985875.1 Hyphomicrobiaceae bacterium | reverse complement strand
GCCCCCCTCTGCGCTCACGACCGCTAGGTGATCGACGCGAGCCGCCAACCTCCGGCAAACGCGCTCGCAGGCCTAAGCGCAGCTGAGAAATTACATTTGCGTAGGCCGCGCAATGGAACCGCCCGCCGCGGAGCGCGTTAACGTCGCAACCGCCGGAACTCCCTCCCGGCGGATCCGGGGCGCGTGCCACTCTCCCCCGTGTGGCGCATTTGCCCCGAAGCAGGGCGCTTTGCTCCCCCCGCAAGGCGCCCTTTGCTGTGCGATGTGACGTTGTCGCATATCCGCCACAGACGCGATCCTTGCGCAGATCCACCGATGACATGCGCCGTCGCCCGAAGGCGGTGCTGTGGTCCCCGCACCGCCCTCGCACTCGAGGGCATCCGTTCGCGGACCGCAAGCAGCCATGCAAGGGTAACATCCGCTTGGCGTGAAGCTGCGGCGAGGGCGAGATTGCGCAGGCGCAGGCTCGTGCGCCTCAAAGCCACCGTGCGGGACACCCCCTAGTCCCGGACGCTGCTAGCTGGACCAAGCCTCGAGGCGAAATCACAGGCTCGGGCCTACAGCGCCGAAACGCTCTCCAGTTTGCGCGCAAGATCGCCCAGTGCATTGCGATTTCCGGTTTGCGCCATCCAGCACCAAAGCTCCAGCACAAAATAGAGATGGAAAAAGTCCAACGTCTGAGACCAGTGCGGTCGCCCCATGTCGCCGTACCCTTGCAGCAGCGAATTTCTCGTCTCGTTGCTGAGATAGTAGAGCGCTTTGGCCACATCCATCAGCGGATCGCCTGCAAGCGCACCTTCAAAGTCAAGGACCCCAGACAGCCGCACGCGTGCCTCGCTCGTATCGGCAAGCAGGTTGCCGGAGTGGAGGTCGTTATGGCAGAGGACCGGGTGGCAGCATTCCTCGAGCAGGTGCGCACGTTCTGCTGCATATCTGCCGATCCGCTGCGCCAGGACAGGTGCACCCCCGTGATTTGAAAATTCTTCGAGCTTCTTGTCGAATTGAAATGATAAATAGTTGTAGTTGGTTGAATGCGCCGTACCGATGCCATTCGCACCGATGTAGCCGAAGGCATCCATTGGGATGCGATGGAATTCGCGCAACAGATGGCCGATCTGCATGTAAACGGATGCTTGCTGACTCGGCGTCAGCGTCGGTTCGAGACGGCGCAGGACCGAGCCGCGGAGCTTGCTCATTAGGACGAAGTTGAAGCCAAGCAGGCTTTGCGAATCGTCGGCAAGCAAAACGTGCGGAACCGGCACGGCGACACGTCCGTGGAGCAGTGCGGTTACGTTCGCCTCCTTCTGCATCTTCCAACGCAGCGAGTCGGGGTACACCTTCAAAATGACCGCCGGTTGGGACCCAACGAAGGCGATTTCGTATACAGCGGCGATTTCGCCGCCATGAACCATGGAAACGCTGGCGATGGTTTGGCCCGCGAAAACGCGGTTCACGATCGCTTGCGCGGTGGCCATTGCGAGGTGAATTTCGCCGCTGACGCTCATGCCCTGAACCGATCAAAGCAGTCTACCTGCAAACCTGTGTTACTCCCTTGCACAGTCCGGTCCCCCGGCTTTGGTTTCTCTCGCCCACTCGAACGGACCATCGGCAGCAGACGGGCGATGATGTGGCCGGCCCTCTCCGGCTCGGCCCGCTACAGTCTTGGATCTACGGGCTCACTTTCCAGCGCGAGGACTGCGAAGGCTGCTTCATGGATGCGTCGCAGCGGTTCCCGAGCGATGAAGCGCCGTAGCCCCTCCTGCCCCAGCAGGAATTCGCGGATGGCAAGAGAACGCTTCTTGCCCACTCGGCGACTGCGCAGGCGAACGAGATGTTCGGGTGCGTCGTACTCCGGCCCATAGATGATGCGCAGATACTCGCGACCACGACACTTCACCGCCGGCTGCACGAGACCCTTGCGTCCCCGCGCAATGAAGCTCAGCGGCTTTACCACCATCCCCTCGCCGCCGCACTCGGTCAGCTCCCGCCACCAACGGGTTGCGGCCTCGGTGCTGGTTCGGTCGGCGAGATCGACGCGGCGGTATTTCGTTCCCGCTATGATCTTGTCGCCAACTTCGGTCAACCGTCCGAGTTCGCACATATGCCAGAGGTGATCCTTATCCATGTGCACGACGCGTTCAGTCGCCAGCAGGTGAAAAGCTGCAATGCGATAGTCGTCAAGCGACGTCACCGGCCAGCAATAGCGCCGGTAGCTCTCTATAAAGCTCGCCGCACGCGCACGGCGCCCCTCGAAACGTTCGAGCAACGGAGCGATTGACGAATCGCGCCCAACCGCCCTTTGCAGCATGGCAACCGAATGCGTAAGCCCCAAACGCGCCGCGGCACCAGTAGCAGAGTACTGCTCGCGAATGAGGAATTGCGCCTTCGCGGACCACGGCATGATCTCTGCATCGAGGAGTGCCCACGTCGTGGCATGGCGCGCCCAAAACCCGGCTTCGGTCATCACAGCACGCACGCGACCAAGCGCGGCCTCGGTCGTAGCGGTGTCTGGGAAGAAGGCCCGGCCGGTGCGCGTGTAGATCATTCCCGTCTCACCGGTGGTGACGCCAAATCGGTTCCGCGCCACACCTTGGTTCAAGCAGACGACCAGCAGCGCCCGCGAGCCCATGTGCTTTTCTTCGGCGACAACGGCGCCGATACCCTCTCCATGGAAATAGGCGAATACCTCGTCCGGGTGCTCAAGCAGACCCTCTTGAGTGCTGGACGGTGGCGGTGACATCGTCGGCGGCAAATACATCAGCCATTTCGGAGAGATTGCAAACCGCGTCATCACCTCGAGCGCGGCCGCGGCGCTACCCTCGTCGATGGTGACGCTACGGCCTCCATCAATGTCGACGATGCGCTTGCCCAGCACTAACGCCAAGTCGAGAAGATCGTCATGCGTCTGCTGAAGGCTGAGACAATTGCCAGCAGCCACCAACGGCCGCATTGGTGCGGCATAGATTTTGGCAGCCGGAACCTCGACAAGCTCCTTTTCCGGCCAGCGTAACGCCGTGAGCTTGCCGCCGAATGCGCAACCGGTGTCGATGCAGATCGTGTTGTTCAACCACTCGGCATGGACGATGGGCGTGTGGCCATAGACAACGGTCGTCTTGCCTCGATACTCCGCGGCCCAGTTGTAGCGAACGGGCAGGCCGAATTCGTCGGTCTCTCCGGTAGTCTCACCATACAGGCAGAACTCGCGCACGCCAGCTGAAGACCGCCCGATCATCTCCTCCTTGACGCCCGCGTGGGCGACAACGAGCCTTCCACCATCCAGCCACAGATGACTGACGAGAGCATCGAGAAATGCCCGCATTTGCGCCCGGAAGGCGGGCGTTTCCAACTGCATTTGCGTCGCCGTTTCCGCCAACCCATGGGCAAGCTTGACATCGCGCCCGTTCAGCCATCGAACCAGCTTCACGTCGTGATTGCCAGGAACGCAGAAGGCGGTGCCGTCGGAGACCATTGCATGCACGAGCCGCAGCACGTCGGGTGTTCTCGGCCCCCGGTCCACGAGATCGCCGACGAAGATCGCCCGCCGTCCCCGAGGCGGACTCACGGCGCAGGCCCTGTCCTCGCCACTTCCGGACCAGGCGACATTGTAGCCGAGCTTGCCGAGCAGCCGCTCGAGCTCGTCGGCGCAGCCGTGGACGTCGCCAATGATGTCAAACGGACCGGTTTCATGCCGCGCGTCGGTCCACAGCGGTATGCGCGCGATCTCAACCGCCTCGATGGCCTCGGGCGACCGCAACTCGTAGACGTGGCGAAAGCCCTCCCGGTCAAGGCGACGGATGTATCGCCGCAGGCTGGCCATCTGATTGCGCACCACGTAGGGCCCGAACTGCCGATCGGGCCGCGCCTTGTTGCGCTCGCGGCAGATGTCCTCGCCGGGATTAAGCACCACGGCGACAGCCATAGCGTGATGCTTCTTGGCGATGCGGACGAGGGCCGCCCGGTCCTGTTGGCGCACATTGGTGGCATCGATGACGACCATCTTGCGCCGCCGCAATCGCGTCTCGGCGATAACATGAAGGACCGCGAATGCGTCGGTTGTGGCTTCCTGACTGTTCTCGTCGTCCTCCACCAAGGCTCGGCAAGCGTCGGACGAGGCAACCTCCGTTGGCTTGAAGTACCGGCGCGCAAACGTCGACTTGCCGGATCCGGACGCACCGACCAGCACGACAAGGCAGAAGTCTGGGATGTTGATCCTCAAGTCGCGACCCGGTGGAAGATTACCATCTGCGTTGGAGAGCCGAGGATTGCGTCCTCATGGCCGATCGAAGCGATTTGCGCGGCGTAGTCGAACCGGCTGGTTATCCCGTCGACCCAAGCCTGGAACTCTGCCCGTGTCCATTCGAAACGATGGTCGGAATGGCGGAGTTGTCCCTTCGTCATCCCCACAAACCTGGCGTTGTATTCACGATTCGGTGTCGTTACCACGAGCAGGCCGGGCCGTGCGAACTCGAAAATTACCCGCTCGACCGACCCCAGACGATCAGGGTCAATGTGCTCGATGACCTCAACCATTGCCGCCGCGTCGAAGCCTTCAATTCGGCGGTCACGGTAGGTTAGTGCACCCTGCACGATTCTGATGCGTGCCCGCTGCCTCTCACTCAGGGCCTCGATGCGCAGCCGCCGGGCTGCCGTCTCCAGATCCTGGATCCCGACATCGATGCCAAGAATCTCGACGAACTGCATGTCCGCCATCAGCCGCTTCAGCAACTTGCCTGTGCCGCAGCCGAGGTCGACGACGCGCCGAGCGCCCGATTCCTTGAGCACCTCGACGACGCGGTCTAGCCGCGCTTCATGCAGCCGCAGCGGCTTCTCCAGCTGCCCCTCGGCCGCGTCCTTGGCCGGCTCAATTACCCCGTCGGCATCGACCGGGCTCGGAGCATCGGCCGGGGCATCGGCTTCCTGCGTGTCCGCGTCGGTGAGCCGTGCGATCGCCTGCTTCGCCAGCCCAGGCGTGCGCTTCAGGTAACGGCGCGCAATGAGATCGCGATCGGGATGAGCAGGCAGCCAGATGCCGCCCTTGGCCAGCAGCTTGTCGATTTCTTCCGCATCGATGTAGTAGTGCTTCTGCACGTCGAGAACCGGGATCAGCACATAAAGATGGCTGAGTAGGTCGGCTAGTCGACAGGTGCCCTCGAGCCGAAGCGTGATGTAGGGACTCGCCCCCCATTGCGGCATCGCTTCGTCAAGCGGCACGGCTGCAGTCGAAATCCTATACCCCAGGGGCACGAACAAACGTTCGATGAGGTCTGCGCCGCCACGCACGGGAAGCGGCATCACCGTCGCGATCAGCGGTAGTGGCCTCTGTACCAACTCCGGGCGTTGCTCGCAGCGACCGCCGAGGGCGGTACGCAAGGTCTTGGCGATCGCTACCGAGAGAAACGAGGACGCCGCATAGGCCCGGTCGTTTACATACTGGTCGAGCAACCCGCCCTCTCTGCCATCGCCGCGAACGAGGCGGACCGGATCAATGTCGAGTAGGAGGACGAATGTGCAGCACTCGTCTGTGGCCTCGGTGTAAAACATGTGCGCGCGACCGAAACCTAGCTCGAGCTCCTGGCTTCGGGTTGGGTTCTTATGCAGGAGATAGCCGAGGTCGGTGGCTGGCTTATATGTAGTCGTAATTGAGAGCAGCATAGAGGGCGCGTGGTCCTGCGTATAAGTCCGGGGCGCTGGCCTACACCATCTTCCGCTCCAGTGCACCTGGCATCCGTCGACCGCCACGGGCCACACAGGGGTCCGCGGAAAAGATCGCGCACCCTCGGGCTCGCTCGCGCATTCCACTGTTCTCGAGGAGCATTCTTGTCGGTCAGCCGGGGCGGGTTGGCGGTCTACCCGTACGGCCCGTGCGACGCCCGTGTCCGTCGCGCCGACTGGCAAGCGGCGGAAGGGCATCGTTCGCCGCCCGCCGCAAACCATTGCCGATCTGGTCGAGCAGATCGGCGGATGAATATTTGGCGAGTGCCCCGTTGCATGCACATGCTCGCAGGAACGCTTGCTCAATTTCGGGCGCAGTCAACAGGCCGTGGCGCTGGTACTTGCCGATTCGACAAGCGAGTCGAAATGGCGCCTGATGGCGCCCGTCGGCCAGTTGCGCCATGTGCGCCGTCAAGACACCGAGCTCGGCAAGTGCCTGACGCCGGTATGCCGTAAACTGGCGAGGCGGTGGCGAGCGCGGACGGCTCAACTTGGGATTGGAGCGTCGCCGTAGTGTCTCGATTATCCACGCAGGCAGGGGGGCGATCACGACCCTCCACGGCGACCGAAGCCACCGATAGCGTTGGCCATTTTTGCTCCACACCGATGGCGGTGCCACGACGTAACCGCCATCGCTCTTCACGTCGATCCCGGGTCCCAACGTCCGCTTCCCGAGTTGCAGGTCCGCGTCGCAGGTATAGTAGAGGTGCCGACCATTTTGGCAGGTGATGGCCTCAACCGTGTCCGTGAGGCTCTTGCCTCGCCTCGCAAGCCGCGCCAGCGTGCGATCGCCACCATTGCGCGGATCTATGTCGATCACGATCAGCCCAGAAGCCTTGCCGGTGGCGACGCCGATGTTTGCGCTCGGGTGTTCGGCAGCGCGCATGCGTACGACGCGGGCGTCGGCAGAGGCCGATTTGTAGCCATTGCTGCCCGCCATCGGCACCTTTTTGCCGACGGCCAACGGGAAGGTCGGCCAGCCAAGAGCCGCATACTTGCGTGCGTGAGCCCCGTAGATCCCGCGCATACGCCGCGCCCCTCAAGGGCATCCTTCCCGGGGGGGCCGAACGCCTGCTTGTCGTCGCCGGCACGCTGCCTGCTCTTGATAGCGTTTGTGAGGCATTAAGCCTGCTTTTTTTACTCGCTCCCCCTTCTGTGCCGTTCGCCGCCCGTGTTTCGCCGGTAACAGCCCGGCCGGCGTCCATGCCGCATTCTCCGCGGCAGAAACGCCTTTTCCCGGAGGTTGCCATGAAGAGGAAGATAGTCGCCGCCCTGCTTGCAACCGCTGCACTCGTCGCGGGCAATGCGGCTCTCGCCTGCGGGCGTAGCCACAGCTACGGCCACAGCTACCAGAAGACCCGCTTCGTGCGCGCGGCCACCAAGCCTGAGGCACGGGCGAGTAACGCCACACCCGACAAGGTCGCCACCGAGCCGCCGGCAGCGATGCAGTCCCAGTCTGCGGGTATCTCGGATTCAACGCTGTAAGTGGGCGCGCACGCCCCTCTCGCCCAATGCGTGCCCGAAGCGTGCGGATCTCCCTCCGTCCTTGTGGATCGAGCCGCACTTGTGGCGCCTGTGGTCGGTCCGCACCTCGAGCCTAGCCCAACACCCCCGCTCCAGGCCGCGGTCCTGGCCCAGCCTCATCGCAGGCCGTGCGGGGGTCGACGTATCGACCGTCGTGAGCCTCCTTTGACGCGCACAAATGAACGCGCAGCAGCAATAGCGGTTAACCAACCGCCGGCTTTCAAAGGTCGCCGTGTCGGCGAAGGGTTAGGATCTACCGTGCGCGCGCAGGCGCGGGGCGAGCGGGGACACGATCACGTGATGAACTATCGCGCGTACGGAGTATCGTTGGCGCTTCAGTCGTCGGCGGACCGAACCCGGCTATCACGGCAAATGAAAGGATGTGAACCTGGCCCGCACCGTTCCGGGGTGGACGCGCTGTGCGGCCATGCAGGAGAAACTGGAGAGGGCGGCAACCGGCGCTTCGGCGCGCAACCGAGCCTAGCCGCCGCACGCCATGGCGCTAGTGCGCGGGTCTAACTGTTTTCTCTAGGCCTCACGGGTTCGGACGCTCCCGACTGCGATCGGTAAGCAGCCCCCCGGTGAGCAAGGCGAGAGGCTCGGCTCCGTGTCGCTATCGGCCGGCTCACCGGCAACCTCTGGCCAGCGCACGAGCGCAGGAGTCCTCGGGAGGTCACGTGCGAACGAAGCATCGGCCGCCGCCGAGCGCCATCGAACCGGGCGATATTCGCTTCGCCGTGCTCGCCGTCGACGTCGCCGTCATGACCATTCTCGATGCCAGGCTTCACGTCCTGCTCATTCCCGTCCACCTGCCACCCGAGATCGTCGATGCGCGCGGCCTGCCGGGAGGGCTTGTGCAACCCCGCGAGACGGCGGAGGATGCCGTGCTGCGCCTTCTCTCCGAGAAGGGCGATCTTAAGGAATACTATAGCGAGCAGCTCGCGACCTTCAGCGGCATCAGCCGCGATCCACGCGGGCGCGTGGTTTCAGTCGCCTACCTCGCCCTGACGCCCCAACCCGTCGCTCAAGCGCGCGCCCTGCCCGAGGGGGCAGCATGGTGCGATGTGCAACGCGTCGGCAAACTCGCCTACGATCACAACGACATCCTCGAAGCGGCGCGCGAGCGGCTGCGCACCAAGCTGGTCAGCACGACGATCGCACGCACTCTCTTGGCACCGCGTTTCACGCTCTCCGAACTGCAAGCCACCTACGAGACCGTTCTTGGTCGCCGACTCGACAAACGCAACTTCCGCAGGAAGCTGATCGCCAGCGGAATCGTCAGAGCCACAGGAAAGAAGGTGCAGCCGGCGATCGGCCGGCCTGGCGAGCTCTACCGCTTCGCCGGTTCGGGGCTCCAGACAATCGGCATCCTTTCGGGAACGTGATGAGGTACTCGATGGACTGGCGTCACCCCCCAACGCATCCGATCTCGACGACGCCGTCGCATTGGCTAGACCGAAGCCCGCTTCTCAGCAAGGGATCCCGCGCCGCGGCGCTCGGCAAACCGGGGAACGTCTCGCGCGCCGGCGAGTTCGATGCGAGCGTGGATGAGACACTGTTCATCCCTGAGCTGCGGGGCGGCTGAAACGCGTAGGGCGCGGGATCTGCTCGACGTCCCGTGGCACTTAGCGCCGGGAAGCGCGCAAGCCTACGGCACCGCCGCCCGCGGTGACGCGGCTCAGCCGCGGCGATAGGGGTAACAGCGGATCGGATCGAGGGTAAGCGAGTAATGCTCGGCAAGCTTGGCGATCGCCTCGGCGTGCTCCGGGAAGGGGGCGCTGTTGCCATTGCCGACGATGATGGGCCGAAAGCTCTGGGCATCCTATCCCGCTGGAGGCAGCATCGCCGTCACCAAGGCCTTGCCCTCTGCGTCGCGCAGCGTCAAGAAGATCGGCATCACCCGCTGGATGTGCGCATTGAGCCCGATGTTCTGCTCGACGTAATGCCCCGAACGAGGCGGCACGTAACTCTTGGCGGCCTGCTCGCGGGCCTGGCGGAAATACTTCTCGACGGCGTGCGCCATGGCCTGGGACTCGCTGATCGCTTCCGCCTCGGTTTCGATGCGAAACCACGTGTTTTGCAATGCATCGCAAACGTACTGCATGCTCGGCTCCTTCACGATCTTTCCGACAGCGAGCGTACTGCTGGGCAGACCGGGCCGCTCGCCGTCGAGCGTCGTGCAAGCTTAGGGCACGGCGCCGGACAGTCAACGCAACCGGTCGCCGGTACGCGGCGCAAACGGGGGGCCGACGGCGCCATGGTGCAGGCGAATTGCTTTCTTAACCGCTGCCGCGCGCACCGCACACGGGGCACTTGCGGGAGCGCGCCCTCGGATCTAGCCTGCGCCTAACGGGGCCGCTGGCGACGCGCAGCCGGTGGTATAGTACGCCGCGACACCAGGCCACACTGCTCAGGGCAGCACCCAGATCGCCGCGAATCCAAGGAGGAACGAGGATGGCCTACACGCTGATGCAGCTTGCCAGCGAAATCCGCGATGCGCTGAGAACCGATGGCGGCCGAGCCGGAAAGGAGCGCATCTGCAGCTACGTGTCGCGCTCGCTCACGGACCAGGCGTTTGTCGCAACGCATCTCAAGGATCGCGCCCCCGGCTCGCATCCTCGCGAGGTGCTCTATGAGGATCCCGAGCTCGGTTTTTGCATCTGCGGCCACGTGTACGATGCGCCCGCCAATGGCACGCCGCACGACCACGGTCAAAGCTGGGCGATCTACGGGCAGGCGACCGGGGTCACCGAAATGACCGATTGGCGCATCGTCAAAAAAGGCGCAAGCGGGGAACCGAGCCTGGTTGAACCGGTCACCACCTACCTCATGCATCCCGGTGACGCGCGCCTCTACGATGTTGGCGACGTGCACTCGCCCAAGCGCGAGGCACCTGTTCGGTTGATCCGCATCGAGGGGCGCAACCTCGATCGCGTACAGCGCTCGCGTATCGAAGCCATGCCGCGCCGCTGACGCGGTGCTATGCGCTCGGGAGGCGGAAGCACGCGCGCTCCTGAGCGTCGAGCTGACCGACGAGCCCAATTTCCCAGGCGAGGTATTGGCGCGCCGCCTCGGCGTCGCCGTCGTGGCGCCGCGAGGTGAAAAACAGGAAGTCGATCATATCGGCATCCGCGGGTTGACCGGGCGATGCGATCACGCGAAAGCCCGCGGCGCGCCAGGCCTCGACGTCGCCGGTGAGCCGGCGTATCGCG
>JBPYEF010000470.1:0-3457 GCA_051985875.1 Hyphomicrobiaceae bacterium | reverse complement strand
GCGCCGGCAAAACCACGTTGGCCCGTATGATCATCGGCCAGGACCAACCGGACGCCGGCACCTTGCGCATCGGCGAAACGGTGCGGCTGGGTTTTGTCGATCAGTCGCGCGATAATCTTCATAACGACAAGACGGTCTGGGAGGAGATCAGCGGCGGCGAGGACGTGATCTACCTAGGCAAGCGCGCGGTGCCTTCGCGCGCATATGTTGGAGCGTTCAACTTCAAGGGGCCCGACCAGCAGAAGAAGGTCGGGTTGCTGTCGGGCGGTGAACGCAACCGCGTGCATCTTGCCAAAATGCTTAAGGAGGGGGGCAACCTGCTGCTGCTCGACGAGCCGACCAACGACTTGGATACGGAGACGCTGTCGGCGCTCGAAGCGGCGCTCGAGGATTTTCCCGGCTGTGCCGTGATCATCAGCCACGACCGCTTCTTCCTCGACCGCATGGCAACCCACATTCTCGCCTTCGAGGGCAACAGCCACGTCGAATGGTTCGAGGGCAACTATCAGGATTACGAAGCCGACAAGGAGCGGCGCCTAGGCGAGGCCGCCGTCGAGCCGCATCGCATTAAGTTCAAGCGCTTCGAGAGGCGCTGATGCCGCGGCGATGCGCGCCTGAGCGCGGCATTGCGGGCGGGAGAGACGCTCGGCACCGGCTAGGGAGTGGATCCCTCCCGCATCGGCGTGGCGCCAAGGGAGGGCATGAGCAGGTGCCGCTCAGCGGTTGAGCGCCGTGGTCAAGGCGCGGGGATTGCCGCCGTTTTGCGTGATGTAGTCCTCAAACAGTTTTTGCAGAAACGGCGTCATCCAAAAGCCGAGCACCATGGCATCGCGCACCTTGTAGGTGCTGCCATAGCGCCGCAGCAGCCAGCGCACCTCGTACTCCGTGCCGTCGGCCAGCACGACCTTGCTGTCGACGGCGACGCCGCCGTTTGGAGCACGCATGCTCTGGTTCGACCACTCGACGCGGGCAACAGGGTACTTCGGCGACTCGCCGGCGGCGTAGCGGGAAATAAAGCGTACCATGCCCGTGTAGTAGGCCTCCCGATCGGTCTCGGCGAGGCGCCCGCGGTAAGCCCCGAGCGAGTAGTTGCCGATCGCTTGCACGTCGCTGTAGTGCTGGACGACGGTTGCGATCGCGCCGGGCGATCGGGTGCGGGCGGCCCGGGTCAGCTCGCGTCCGACCTCGGCCATGAACACGACCGCCGGATCGGCAGCAAGGGCGGGCCTGGCCAAGGGCGGCAGGGGCTGCCCGATGAGCGCGAGCCAGAGGCCGGCGGCCGCCAGCGCCCGCCAGGCGTGCCGTCCCGGGCGCCCGAGCCTTTGCACGCAGGCCGGCAGGCGTTCCATGATGCTCGTGTGCACGTTACATCCCTCGACTCGTCATCAACCCCGGTCGCCCCATGCCGGCGTCAGGACGGGCTGGGGCGCGGCCGTTACGCGCTGCCAACTGCATCGCCCAGCGGCGCGACGATGGCAAGAAGAGGCCGCGCGAGATCGCAAATTTTGCGTTGCGCGACAGCACGGGCGTGCTGTTTTCATCACGGGCCGTCCCGATCCCCCGAACCCGATGCTGGATAGCGAAAGCTCGCGCCAACAGTATGGCGGCGGCCCCTTGCAGGTGTGCGCACCAGCGCGCGCATGGCCCTCAGGGCGCGAGGTCGTGGGGGTCGTAGGGCAACGGCTTCCGGACCCCGATAAATCGCGGTGCCGGGATCGAGCCGCAGGTTTGGGATCACAGGACCAGGGGCTCTCAGCCGCGGGGATCGCAATCTCAGGCATAGGCAACCCCAGCGCTTGGCGGCGCCACGGACTACGCGCCCACAGTTGCTGCGGGATGAATGCGACAAGCCTTGACACATAAAGATATCTTTATATATTTCGGCGATCGCAGGAGACCATCCGTGCACCTTGGTGTGGCCGCCGCCGTAACCGCGCTCAAATCCATCGCCGAGCCGACCCGGCTGCGCGTCCTGGCGCTCGTCGGCGGTGGCGAGCTCACGGTCAAGGATTTGACGCGTATCCTCGGCCAGAGCCAGCCGCGCATCAGTCGCCACCTCAGGCTGCTCGGCGAGGCCGGCCTGCCCGAGCGGGCGCCCGAGGGCAGCTGGGCGTACTTTCGCCTGGTGCAGGGCGGTGAGCGCGGCGCGCTCGCCCGCCTCATTCTCGGTGCCCTCGACGCCAATGATCCGCTGCTGGTGCGCGACCGCCGCCGCGCGGAGGCGCTGCGTGCGGAGCGCGAGAGTGCGGCCAAGGCATATTTCGAGGCGCATGCCGGCGACTGGGACAGGATCCGCGCCCTGCATGTCGCCGAGGCCGAAGTCGAGGCGGCGCTGGCGTCCGTACTGGGCCCGGGTCCCTTCGATCTGCTGATCGATCTCGGCACCGGTACAGGGCGGATGCTCGAGCTGTTTCGGGACCGCTACCAACGCGGGGTCGGCATCGATCTCAGCCCGGCCATGCTTGCTTACGCGCGCAGCAAGCTCGAGCGCGCCGGGATCGCCAATGCACAGGTGCGCCAGGGCGACATCTACGACCTGGCGCTCCCCGATCATGCCGCCGACGCGATCATCATGCACCAGGTGCTGCACTTCTTGCGCGATCCGCAGCGCGCGGTGCGCGAAGCAGCGCGCGTGCTCGCGCCCAGCGGACGGCTGCTGATCGTCGACTTCGCTCCGCACGAGCTCTCCTTTCTGCGGGAACAGTTCGCACACGAGCGCCTCGGGCTCGCCGAATCTCAGCTCGGCGAGTGGCTGAGCGAGGCCGGACTGGTCATGGTCGAGCACTCTACGCTCCCCCCTGCAGGTCCGGCCGCAAACGGCAAGCTCACCGTCAAGGTGTGGCTCGCGGGGTGGGATCAGACGAGCGCGGTGCCGGGTGCACGCGGCGCGCCCCGCTCGCTCGAACACGTCAGGTAGGCAAATGGACGCGACCGGTCAGCGCCGCAACCGCTTGGTCGGGGATGGAGACATCCGCGTTTCCTTCGAGTTCTTTCCCCCCAAAACGGAGAAGATGGAGGAGGCCCTGTGGAGCGCCGTGCGGCGGCTCGAGCCGCTGCGGCCGCGCTTCGTCTCGGTGACCTACGGCGCCGGCGGCTCAACCCGCCAGCGTACCCATGCGACGGTCGCGCGGCTGCTGCGCGAGACCTCGCTTACCCCTGCCGCGCATCTGACCTGCGTCGAGGCAACGCGCGAGGATATCGACGCGGTGGTGCGCAGCTACACGGCGATCGGGGTGCACCACATCGTCGCCCTGAGGGGAGATCCAGTGGCGGGCGCGGGAGCTCCCTATGCGCCTCACCCGGGCGGCTATGCCAATGCCGCCGCGCTGGTCTCGGGCGTGAAGCGGCTCGGCGCCTTCGAGGTGTCCGTTGCGGGCTATCCAGAAAAGCATCCCGAAAGCCGCACGCGCAGCGAGGATCTCGACAACCTGAAAGCGAAGGTTGACGCCGGCGCGAG
>JBPYEF010000469.1:0-7973 GCA_051985875.1 Hyphomicrobiaceae bacterium | reverse complement strand
GACGGTGAGCGGCATGAAGCAGGCCTCCGCCGTGCGGCGCACGAGATCGCGCAGCGTGCAACGGTCCTCATGGCTCGCGCGAATGTCGAGGAAACACAACTCGTCTGCCCCGGCCGCGTCGTAGGCCTTGGCCGCCGCCACCGGATCACCGGCATCAACCAGGTCGACGAACCGCACGCCCTTGACGACGCGTCCGCCTTTGACGTCGAGGCACGGGATGATGCGGATCTTGAGCATGCACTACCTCATACCTGCCGCGCCGGACTAGCGTTGCCCGCGCCGGAGAGCATGGCCAGGGCCGCGCTGGCGTCGAGGCGGCCATCGTAGAGCGCACGACCGGCAATCGCGCCGGCCAGGGTGGCGTACTCGGGCCGCAGCAGCGCGGCGATGTCGCCAAGTCCGGCGAGGCCGCCGGAGGCGATTACGGGAACGCGGACGGCGGCTGCGAGCGCGGCGGCAGCCGGCAGGTTGAGGCCCTTGAGAACACCGTCGCGCTCGATATCGGTATGAATGATCGCCGCAACCCCCGCGTCCTCCAGGCGCAGCGCCAGCTCGCGTGCGGAAAGCGCGCTGACCTCTGCCCACCCGGCGACGGCAACGCGGGCGTCGATCGCGTCAATGGCGACCGCCACGGAACCGGGAAAGCGGCGGCAGGCGTCGCGCACGAGCTGCGGATCGCGAACGGCCTGCGTGCCGAGGATCACGCGGCGAACACCACGCTCGAGCCACATGGCAACCGTTGCAATGTCGCGGATGCCGCCGCCGAGCTGCATGGGAATGCTGACGTTCCCCAAGATCGCCGCGACGGCGGCCGCGTTGACCGGGCGCCCGGCAAAGGCCCCGTCGAGGTCGACGACATGCAGGTAGGAAAAGCCCTGGAGCTCGAAACGGTGCGCCTGCGCGGCGGGATCGTCGTTAAAGACGGTCGCTTGCGCCATATCGCCGCGCACGAGGCGCACGCAGCGCCCGTCCTTCAGATCGATGGCGGGAAACAGGATCATCGCGGTAAAACGCGGCGGGTTGCAGCGTGCGCGCGGCCGAAACGGAGCCGCGCAGCGTGTAGGGCAGCGCTCGCCAGTGGCACCCGCTTGGGCGGGGGTTGCCGGAGAACGAATTGGCAACATATCCCGTGGACGGCGCCTGCGAATCGCGGCATGTTCTGCGTATGTTCCTTCGCCGCTCGCACGGCGCGGGGATGTCCCCCTCCCCCCTCAGACCCGAGATCGACCATGCGCACCTACCTCATCACCTACGACAGAAGCTGCCAAGCCCGCCAAGGCCTCGCCGCCGCCATCATGCAACTCGGCGCCGCCTGGGCCCGCCCGTTGGAGACCACCTGGTATGTGCAATCGACGGAACGGGCCGATGCGCTTGAACGCCGCCTGGCGGCATGCCTCGACGCCGAGGACGGACTGCTGATCCAGCAGGTCGACGCAACCGCGGTCTTGACCAACACGGCGCTGCGCTGGTTCCGCAGACGGCGGCAAGAGGGGTCCTCGAACGTTGTGGCATTCCCCGGGTCGGCCGTGGCTGGGGCGCGCGCGGCGTGACGCGCTCAAGGTCGCCAGCTGAGAAAGTTGGCGATCAGCCGCAGGCCGAGCCCTTGGCTCTTTTCCGGGTGGAACTGAGTGCCGGCCAAGTTGTCCTGGGCCACCATGGCGGTTATGGCACCCCCGTAATCCGCCTCGGCCACAACCTCGGCGCGGTGCTCGGCGGCCAGGTGAAAGGAGTGCACAAAGTAGGCGTGCAGCCCCTCGCCTCCGGTGGCGATGTCCGCAAGCAGGGCGTGCGGATTGACGATATTGAGCGTGTTCCAGCCCATATGCGGGATCTTGTAGCCCGGGGCGTTGGGAGCAATTGGCCTGACCACGCCCTTGATCCAGGCAAAGCCCGGGGTTGTGGAGAATTCGAGCCCGCGCTCGGCCATCAGCTGCGCCCCGACGCAGATGCCGAGAAATGGCCGCTGCCGGACGCGAACCGCCTCCTCTAGCGCCTCGCGCATTCCGGGCAGCGCTTCGATGCCGTTGCGGCAATCGGCAAAGGCACCCACTCCGGGCAGGACGACGCGATCTGCCGTGCGCACCTCGCCAGGATTGGCGGTGACGGAGATGCGTACCTTGGCCGCGCTTTCGCGCGCTGCGCGTTCGAACGCCTTGGCGGCCGAATGCAGGTTGCCGGATCCATAGTTGACGATGACGACGCTCTGCATCGTGGTGCCGCATTCAAACGCGCGTGGAGAACGGATTGAAGCCCGACCCCCGGGGCGCACGGCTCGCCGTGGGCGGGGTGCCGAGATCCAGCACCGGCTGCGCCGGCAGCCACGCCGCAATGAAGCGGCGCTCGCACTCGGCCAAGGATTTGCCGGTCACCGCACCGAGGATTTTCCAGCCACGGCGGGCGAGCGACCACATCCGCAGTGGCCCGCTTTCGAGGCCGACCAGCAGGTTCAGGGCAAGCACGCCGAGCGCGATCCAGCGCTCCTGCACGGCAAAGGCAGAGCCTGCCGCCAGCAGCAGCACCAGCGCGGCGACGTAACCGAGCAGCTGCCACCAGAGGCGGTGGGCGAGCATCCAGAGCGGAGCAAACAGCGCCGCCGCCAAGGAAAAACCGTCCTTGAGAAACAGCAGCCCTGCCGCCCGGTCGAGGCGGTCTGCGGGCGGATTCGGCGGCTCGTAAACGGCAAACGACGGCACGGGCTGGGCTCGGCTGTTGGGCCGCTCCTTCTTATTCCCTTGGCCCGGCAAAGGCGAGCGGTTTGCTGCAGGCGAACGAAGCGCAAGGCATAGCTGGTCCTTTGGCGCGATATGGTATGCTGAGGACCCAGAGTACTCAGGGGCGGGACAAGCCGCAGAATGCCGACCGACACTCAGCAAACCGGGCTGCTGCGCACGATCCTATTCGGCGACGTGTGCGGCAGCACCGAGCTCTATGAGACGCTCGGCAATACCCGGGCGCAGGCCGTGATCGCCAAGGCGCTGCAGGTGTTGTCCGAGGCCGCCACCCGAAGCCTCGGCACCATCGTCAAGAAGATCGGCGATGAGATTATGTGCACCTTCGTCACCGCGAACGACGCCGTTGCTGCCGCTGTCGACATGCAGCGCTCGTTGACGCAGGCCGCCAACAGCGCCGACTTCGCTGTCAAAACCCTTAAGATCCGCACCGGCTTCCATTGCGGGCCGATCATCACCAGCCAGGCCGACGTCTTCGGCGATGCCGTCAACGTCGCGGCGCGCGTCGTTGCCCGCGCCAGGCCGGGGCAGATCCTGACCACCAAACAGACGGTAGAAAAGCTGCCCCGTGATGGGATCGCCAACATCCGCTTCGTCGGCAGCACCCGGCTCAAGGGAAAGCAGGGTGCCCTCGAGCTGTTCGAGGTGATTTGGGATCAGGAAAACCTCACGCAGGTGCAGAACCTCGCGCCTCCCCAATGCGAGGATATCAAGCTGACGGCCAGGCTGTTGCAGACAACCCTGCAGCTTGGTCCCGAGCGATCGCTGTTGCGCATGGGGCGCGGGGCGGAGAACGAATTCGTGGTCACCGACCCGATGGCCTCGCGCGAGCACGCCCGCATCGAATACCGCCAGGACCGCTTCGTGCTCATCGACCAGAGCCTCAACGGCACCTATCTGCGCCGCGATGGCATGCCCGAGGTGGCGCTGCGGCGAGAGGAAATCGCCCTCGAGGGGTCGGGGCTGATCGGCCTCGGCAAGAGCCCGGCCGACGCGCCGCAGCTCAGCGTCAGTTTCACCGTGCACCGGGCGCCCCGGACCGGCACCTAGCCGCGGCGCAGCCCCGCAAACTGGCGCGAATGCCTAGCGGCAATGCCGCCTACAGCGTCCCCTTGGTCGAGGGAACGCGACCTTGCTGGCGGGGATCGGCCGCGATCGCCTCACGCAATGCGCGTGCCAGCCCCTTAAAGCAGGTCTCGGCGATGTGATGGCTGTTCTCGCCGTACAGGGTCTCGACGTGCAGCGTGACGCCCGCGTTGCGTGCAAACGCCTGAAACCACTCTTGAAACAGCTCGGTGTCCATGTCGCCGACCTTGGGGCGGGCAAAGGTCACCCGCCAGACGAGATGCGGCCTACCGGAGACGTCGACCGCTACCCGGGTGAGGGTCTCGTCCATGGCCAGGTGGGCCGACGCGTAGCGCGCGATGCCCTGCTTGTCGCCGAGCGCCTTGGCAATCGCCTGGCCGAGCACGATGCCGCAATCCTCGGTCGTGTGGTGGAAGTCGATGTGCAAGTCGCCCTTGGCGTGCAGGGTGATGTCGATCAGGGAGTGGCGGGCAAGTTGCTGCAGCATGTGATCGAGGAAACCGATGCCGGTGGCGATATCGTAGGCACCACTGCCGTCGAGGTCGACGTTGGCGGTGATCCTCGTCTCGTTGGTTGTGCGATCGATGCTGGCTTGCCGCTTCACGTTGCATGGCCCTGCTTGCATGGCGCAATGCAAGCCATTATCAGCTTGCAGGCCGACTTTCCACCGCAGACGCGGTCGGCCATAATCGCCCCCCTTGATTTACAAGACCTTGATGCCGACATGGCCGTTGGCCGCCCATGACCGAAGCACCGCGACAGGATTTGTGGCATGCGACAACCATTTTGACCGTCCGCAAGGGCGGGCGCGTGGTGGTTGCCGGCGACGGGCAGGTCAGCCTGGGAGCGACAGTGATCAAGGCCAACGCCAAGAAAGTACGCGCGCTCGGCAAGGGTGACGTGATCGGTGGCTTTGCGGGTGCGACGGCCGATGCGTTCACCCTCTTCGAGCGGCTTGAGAACAAGCTTGAGCAGTATCCGGGCCAGTTGACGCGCGCCTGCGTCGAGCTGGCAAAGGACTGGCGCACGGACCGCTACCTGCGCCGCCTTGAAGCCATGATGATCGTCGCCGACCGGGAAAAGACTTTGATGCTGACCGGCACGGGGGACGTGTTGGAGCCGGAGGGGGGAGTGATGGGTATCGGCTCCGGCGGCCATTATGCGCTCGCCGCAGCCAAGGCGTTGCTCGACACCCCGCTCGGCGCGGAAGAGATCGCCCGCAGGGCGATGGCCATTGCCGCCGAGATCTGCGTCTACACCAATACCAACGTCGTCATCGAGAGCCTGGAGAGTGCGTGAACCCCAACGCCATCGGCGCTCCGCCGAGCAAAACGCTTTTCCCGCCGCCCGCTTCCCCTGCCCCGCAGTGCGCCGTTCGCCATTGCCCCACACGTCGGCGGACGATACCGTCGCGTTGCGCAGGCGCGCTCGGCGCGCTGGCAATGTCGGCCGGACCCCTGCAAGATGACTAACTTCTCTCCCCGCGAGATCGTCTCCGAGCTCGACCGTTTCATCGTCGGCCAGCAGGATGCCAAGCGCGCGGTTGCCATCGCCCTGCGCAATCGCTGGCGGCGCCAGCAGCTTGCCGATGAGCTGAAGGAAGAGGTGCTGCCGAAGAACATCCTGATGATCGGCCCCACGGGCTGCGGCAAGACGGAGATCTCGCGTCGCCTGGCAAAGCTCGCCGGCGCGCCCTTCCTGAAGGTCGAAGCCACGAAGTTCACCGAGGTCGGCTACGTCGGGCGGGATGTCGATTCGATCGTGCGCGACCTGGTGGAGGTAGGCATCAGCCTGACGCGCGACGCCAAGCGCAAGGCGGTGCGGGCGCAAGCGGAGAAGAACGCGGAAGAGCGGGTGCTCGATGCGCTCGTGGGCAGTGGCGCCTCCGCAGCGACGCGGGAGAACTTCCGCCGGCAGCTGCGATCCAATCACCTGAACGACAAGGAAATCGAAATTCAGGTGGCCGACACGGGTCCGCAGTTTCCGACCCTCGACATTCCCGGTGGCCAGCTCGGCATGATCAACCTCAACGAGATCATGGGCAAGGCGTTCGGCCAGCGCACCAAGACCAGACGGGCAAGCGTCGGTCAAGCCTATGATCTGCTAATCGCGCAGGAGAGCGATAAGCTGCTCGATCAGGACAGCATCGTGCAGGATGCGCTCCGCACCGTCGAGAACGACGGCATCGTCTTCATCGACGAAATCGACAAGATCTGTGCCCGATCCGAGGCAGGGCGGATCGGTGCCGACGTCTCACGCGAAGGGGTGCAGCGCGATCTGCTGCCGCTGCTCGAGGGCACCACGGTGTCGACCAAGTACGGGCCGGTTAAAACCGACCACGTGCTGTTCATAGCCTCCGGTGCATTCCACGCGGCCAAACCGTCCGACCTGCTCCCCGAACTGCAGGGTCGGCTGCCGATCCGGGTCGAGCTCAAACCCCTGACCCGGGAGGATCTGCGCCGCATTTTGACCGAGCCCGAGGCGAGCCTGATCAAGCAGTACGTCGCGCTGCTGGCAACCGAAGGGGTCATCCTCCACTTCGCCGACGACGCAATCGAGGCACTCGCAGACGTTGCCGTGCAGGTCAATGCAACGGTCGAGAACATTGGCGCGCGCCGACTGCAGACGGTAATGGAGCGCGTGCTCGACGAAATCTCCTTTGAGGCGACCGACAAGGGCGGGGAGCGGATCAGCATCGATGCCGCGTACGTGCGCGGCCGGGTCGGCGACCTCGCCAAGAATGCCGACCTCAGCAAGTTCATACTGTGATTGGCTGCGTGCGCTCGCCTCAGGAGTGGGTGTGCTTCTGTGCGGCCGCGATCTCCTTGATCAGCTTCGAAATCAGCGACTGACCGAACGCATCGAAGCTCTGGGCCTCGACGACGAAGGCGTCCGGCCCGCCGATCACGTTGTTCTCGTAGTAGGCGGTGAGACCGCCGGGGGGATGGGTATGCGCCGGATTGGTCGGTAGGGGCACGTCGCTCAAAATCACCACGCCGTTGATGGTGATGTTCAGCGCGATCGCCGCGTCGCGCGCCTGGGTCACCGGCCGCCCGCTGTTGTTGGTCCCGTCGCCGGAGACGTCGATGACCCGGCGGGCGGCGCGGAAACGGCTATGGCCAAGCTGCAGCACGGCAAAATCGATAGCCGCGCCGATCGCGGTGCGCCCCATGAAGGTGCGCGGCGCATCGCGCACCCGCTCGGCGATACTTCTGGCCGCCGCCTCACTGCCGACCGCGCTCCAGTCGACGACCACGATCTGGTCGCCGTCGGACGACCACTCGAGGAAGCACAGCGCGATGCGGCCGAGCGGGCCGCCCGTCATCGCTCGTATCACGCGCGGGTCGGTGAGGGCGGCCGCATAGCCTTCGCGCTGCAGGCGGAACTTCTTGTCGTCCACGCTGCGCGAGATGTCGGCGGCCAGGACCAGCAGCAGATCGACCTCCTCGTCCGCGGCCAGCGCGCACCGCGCCGGGCCCGCGACCAGCAGGGCGCCGATCAGCAGCAGCACGGCGGCGCGAGCAAGCCAGCGTGTGAGACTGCGCTTGCGGCAAGTGCACGTGCCGCGCGCATGTCCACCGCCATTGCCGCGGCGCACCGCACCATCCCCGGCAGCGCCGGCCAACCGCGCCGCGCGGCGCGGCGTGGCCAGTGGCCTATATCGTCGTCGTGCAGCGCATGAGCTCTGACTTGAGATAGCCAATTTGGCTCATCACCTCGCGGTCGAGATTACCCTGGCTGACCCGGCATTGCGTCTTGATAAAGCGCAAATCGACGTCCACGCCGAGCAGGCCCTTGATCTGCTGGCGTGTGCTTTCCGATAGCTCGCCGCCGAGCAGATCGCTGCCGGTCTCGATCAGGGAACAGATGCGGCCGACGAAGGCCGGGCCGGCACTGCGCAGTTTCTCCATGGCGCCAATCGCGTTCTCGACTGACTGCACGTATGCCCTGGTGCACTGCGCCAGCTTGCCGGGCTCGGTGGGCCCGAAGGGAAAGGAAAGCTCGGCGCGCGCCGAACTCGACAGCGCGGCGGCGAAGAGCAGCGTCGCTGCAACGCGTAGCATTGATACCTCCATTGCGGCAGCCCCGGCGGCAAAGGCGATGCGACGCGAAAGTGTGGCACAGGTGTGTTCGCATCGCGGCGAGCACCTTAACCCA
>JBPYEF010000468.1:0-3004 GCA_051985875.1 Hyphomicrobiaceae bacterium | reverse complement strand
GGCATCGGCTACGCGCCCGAGAGCCGATCGGCGCTCAAGGATCACTTGGCGCGGCTCGGGGTACCGGCCTCCCTTATGATAAAGGCGGGGATGCTGGTCGCGGGCCCGGAAATTGCGCAGCCCTACGACCGCTTCCGGCGCCGCGTCATGTTCCCGATCGCCGACCGCCAGGGGCGGATCGTTGCCTTTGGCGGCCGCGCCCTCGATGCCGCCCAGCCGGCAAAGTATCTCAATTCGCCGGAGACTCTGCTGTTCCGCAAGGGTGCACTCCTCTTCAATGCACACCGGGCACGCGGGCCCGCCCACGACAAGGGCCAGCTCATCGCCGTCGAGGGCTACATGGACGCGATCACCCTGGCGCAGGCCGGCTTTGCCCACGTGGTCGCCCCGCTCGGTACCGCGCTCACCGAGGAGCAGGTGCAGCAACTCTGGCGCCTAGTACCCGACCCCGTCCTCTGTTTTGACGGCGACGCTGCCGGCCGGCGCGCGGCATTTCGCGCGGTGGAGATCGTGCTGCCTATCCTCAAGCCCGGGTACAGCGTGCACTTCGCCTTTCTACCGGACGGCCTAGACCCAGACGATCTCGTTCGCGCGCATGGCGCAGGCGCGTTCCAAGACGTTCTCGACCGGACGTCTCCCCTGTTCGACGTGTTGATCGAACGCGAGGAGCAGGGGCGGGCGACGGTAACCCCCGATCAGACCGCCGCGTTGGAAGCGCGCCTGCAGGCGCTGGTCGCGCGCATCGGCGACCGCGGGGTGCGCGAGCACTACCAGCGGGAGCTACGCGCGACGCTGCGAAGCAGGAGCTATAAGCTGGTGCAGGAGATCACCCGCAACGACGGCCGCCGCGCGCCACACATCGCCGGCGCGCGGCGCAACAATGCCGAATTGGATTGGCGCGTTGCCGCACGCGCCGGGGAGCGGGCACGCCTCGGCAACCCTCCACGGGCCGCCGCAAGGACAGCGGCCCCCGTTCGCAGCAACGCCCTGGCGCGCCAGTCGCTGCGCCTTCCACCACGCGAGGCCTTGATCCTTCTTGCCGTGATCAACCATCCCTGGCTGCTCGAGGCGCATTGCGAGCGGCTGGCGGCGCTCGCCTTCACCTCCGCGCCTCTCGCTCGCC
This sequence comes from Hyphomicrobiaceae bacterium, assembly GCA_051985875.1. Lineage (GTDB taxonomy): Bacteria > Pseudomonadota > Alphaproteobacteria > Rhizobiales > Hyphomicrobiaceae > AWTP1-13. Next base: position 1,881 of record JBPYEF010000468.1, on the reverse strand, counting down.
TGCGCGATGGCCTGCTGCAGTGCCTGGCGCGTCCGGGCACGGGCGCTCTTGACACCGCCGGGCTGCGAACCCACGTCACGCAGCTAGGTCTTCGCGACCTGATCGCGCTTGCCGAGGCGGCCATCACCCACAGGAGCGACAGGTTCGCCGCGCCCGACGCGGCCGCGAGCGAGGTGGAGGCCGGCTGGCAGCACGCCGTCACGCTGCACGAGACGCAGGTCGGATGGAAGCGGTCCCTGGAGATGGCGCAGAAGTCCCTCGGTGCCGATCCGAGCGACGCCGAACTGCTGCATATTGTAGAATTGGCGCGCAACGCGCCGGAAGATGGCAGCTGAGATCCTGGACGGCGTTGAGCGTGAACTGTGGCGCGAGGTCCGGTCGCCCCGTGGAGCGCGGGCGCGCCCCGGGGCTCGGGCAGCTGGTTTGCCCTTTGCCAAACCTTGGGCCAAACCTTGGGCCAAACCTTGGGCCGAACCCTGGGCCAAACCTTGGGCCGAACCTTGGGCCGAACCTTGGGCCGAGCGGTGGGCCGAGCGATGTTTCAGCGATGAGGAGGCCCCCGCCCCGTCCCCCGAGGTTTACGGATGTTGCGGTCCAGGATGTCGCGGCCCCCAGGATGTTGCGGGCAGACCCCACATCCGCAGTGGAAAAATTCACGTCGGGACGGCGGGAGGGAAAACTTTAGTCTTCTGAAAGCATGATTTGCACAAACATAGGGTAGGAAAGGTAGCCAAAGTTGTGTATGCCTGTCGCGGCCCGGAAATAATGGACAGCATGAGCCATTGGGCTCGGTCCAGGCGCTTCCGCCATGCGGGCTTTCGACCGGCAGCAATCCCCGGCGGGAATCCCCGTCTCACCGGGTCCGTCAGCATGGCGCTGAGCCTTCGTGGCGGACAGGGTGTGATGCTGTTGAGCAATTCTCCCGCGCCCTGTGCCCGAGCGGCACCCCTGGCGCGGCCTGGAGCGACGTGATGGCGAACGCAGCAAGAGCCGAAGAACAGACCACCCAGCAAGTCGAAGTGCCGGAGAAGGACAGCCCGCTGCTGGATCTGTCCGATGCGGCAGTGAAGAAGTTCATCAAGACCGCCAAGGCGCGTGGTTACGTGACGTATGATGAGCTCAACGCCGTGCTGCCCTCCGAGGAGGTCTCTTCCGAGCAGATCGAGGACACCATGTCGATGCTGTCGGACATGGGCATTACCGTCGTCGAGAGCGAGGATCACGAGGAGGGAGCGGCAGCTCCCGATGGCGAAGAGAGCGCCGATGACGACGAGGGCGGGGGACGCGCGGTAGCAACCGCGCCGCCGGTGCCGGCGGTGACGCAGGCCCGCACCGAGCCGGCCGAGCGCACCGATGATCCGGTACGCATGTATCTGCGCGACATGGGCTCGGTCGAGCTGCTGTCGCGCGAGGGCGAGATCGCCATTGCCAAGCGCATCGAGGCGGGCCGCGAAGCGATGATCGCGGGCCTGTGCGAGAGTCCGCTGACCTTCCAGGCCATCATCATCTGGCGCGACGAGCTGATGAACGCCAAGATCCTGTTGCGCGATATCATCGACTTGGAGGCGACGTACGAAGGACCCGAGGCTAAGGCGGCACCTCCCGTTGCTCCCGCCATTGGCGCGCCACCTGCCCCACCCCCCGCCGAACCCGCGGTCGGAGCCGAAGAGGGCGGCGAGCCGCGCGTAGAAGGCGAGCTCGACGATGAGGACGAGTACGAGAACGCCCTATCGCTCGCCGCCATGGAGGCGGAACTCAAGCCGAAGGTGCTGGAAACCTTCGACAACATTGCCGCCACCTACAAGAAGCTGCGCAAGCTGCAGGACAAGAAGGTGGAAATGCAGGTGGCTAGCGAGCAGTTCAACCGCTCGCAGCAACGCG
>JBPYEF010000467.1:0-4956 GCA_051985875.1 Hyphomicrobiaceae bacterium | reverse complement strand
CCGGCATCGCGCATGCGCCGCCGGATCGAGCCAATGATCGCGTTGCGCAGCATGATGTTCCGGTGCAGCACATCGCGGCGCAGGTCGAGGAAGCGGTACTTGAGGCGAAGTTCTTCGGGATATTCGGCATCCCCGAACACCGGCACCGGCAGCTCGCGCGCTACCGACAGCACCTCGATGGCGCTGGCGAACAGCTCGACATCCCCGGTCGGCAGCTCGTGATTGGCCGTCCCCGGCGGCCGCTCGCGCACCCTGCCGTCGACGCATATTACCCACTCGGAGCGCACCGTTTCGGCGAGCCGGAAGGCGGGGCTGTCGGGGTCGACGACCACTTGCGTGAGCCCGTAGTGGTCGCGCAGGTCGATAAACAGCAACCCGCCGTGATCGCGCACGCGATGCACCCACCCCGACAGGCGTGCGGTGACGCCGACGTCGGCAATGCGCAGTACCGCGCAGGTATGCGTGCGATAGCGGTGAAGGGGTGTATCCGTTCCCGCCGGTGTTGCACCCGTCATGTGGCGCGCCTCGTGTCCGCCGCTTCACGCGGCATGGCCAGCGCGGAAAAGCACAGGGCCGCGGGCAGTGTCAAGTTTGCCACCACGGGCCGAATCACAGGCAGGCCCGAGGCCCGGCCCGGCCCGGCGCGGCGTCCTTGGGGACACGCACGGCCGGGATTGCCGCAATGTGCGTGCGCCGGACCGCCGCGGGGTAGCGCTTTTAGGCGACAAGCGGCGCGCCCTGGGCTATAACCCCGCGCCCATGCGCCTGATCACCACCGACGAGGAACTCACCCGGGCCTGCAAGACTCTCGCCCGGCACGCGTTCGTCGCCGTCGACACCGAGTTCATTCGCGAGCAGACCTACTGGCCCCGGCTGTGCCTCATTCAGCTCGCCGGCCCACAGGAAGAGGTGCTCGTGGATCCGCTGAGCCCGCGCATGTCGCTGCAGCCGTTTTACGAGCTGATGGTCGACGACCGCGTCGTCAAGGTGTTTCACGCCGCCCGTCAGGACCTGGAGATCGTCTGGAACCAGGCGCGTCGCCTCCCACACCCGATTTTCGACACCCAGGTCGCGGCCATGGTCTGCGGCTTCGGCGAGTCGGTCAGCTACGTCAACCTCGTCAAGCAGATCACCGGCAGAGACCTCGACAAGACGTCGCGCTTCACCGACTGGTCGCGCCGCCCGCTATCGCCGAAGCAGCTGCACTACGCGCTCGGCGACGTCACGCATCTGCGGGACATCTACCCCCGCCTCAGGGGAGAGTTGGATGCGACGGGCCGCGCACCGTGGCTCTATGAGGAGATGGCGACGCTTACCGATCCGCGCACCTACGAGGCGCACCCCGAGGAGGCGTGGCGGCGGCTGAAGCTGCGCGTCAAGAATCGCAAGGGCCTCGCCGTGCTGATCGAGCTCGCCGCGTGGCGCGAGCGGGCAGCGCAGATGCAGGACGTGCCGCGCAACCGCATCCTGCGCGATGAGGCGCTGTATGACATCGCCAATCACGCGCCGACGGAAGCCGCCGAACTCTCCGAGCTCAGGACCCTGAGCGAGGGGTTCGCCAAGTCGGCGCGCGCCAGGGATATCATCGAGGCGGTCAGGCGCGGGCTGGCGCGCGATCCGAAGACGGTGCCGTACGTGCGCGGCGGCTTGGCCTTGCCGGCGGACAAGGTGGCAATGGTCGATCTACTCAAGGTGCTGCTCAAGGGGTGCGCCGCCAGGCACCGGGTTGCCCCGCGGCTGATCGCCGACGGCGACGATCTTGAGCGTATCGCCGTCGATTCAGAGCCCGACGTTGCGGCGATGAAAGGCTGGCGCTACGAGCTGTTCGGCGCCGATGCCCTTCGCCTGAAGCGCGGCGAACTGGCGCTCAAGGTGGACGGGGGCGAGGTCGTGTCCGTCGAGCTCGCGGCCGTGCGCGGCAGTCCGACCCGCGAGCCGGTGAGCTGAGGGCAGGATCCCAAGTCGATTCCAAGTCGACCGCGCCCGGCGCGCCTCTCAGCGCCCGGGATTGTAACGGTTCGACTGCCGCCACTCGGAAAAGAAGTAGGAAAGCTTGTCGTCGATCCTGTCGGGCAGCACGATGCGCACGGTCACCAGCTGGTCGCCGGTGCGGCCGCTGCTGACATTGCGCACGCCCTTGCCCTTGAGGCGGAACGTGCGGCCCGAGCTCGCGCCCTTCGGAATCGTCAGCTGCACGCGCCCGGAGACGGTCGGCACCTCGATCTTGGCGCCGAGCACCGCTTCGTCGATGGTGATCGGCAGGTCGAACTCGATGTCGTCGCCGACGCGCCTGAAGTCGGGATGCGGCCGCACCTTGATCTCGACCAAGGCGTCGCCCGCTGCGCCGCCGCGCTGTGTGGCCGAACCCTTGCCCTTCAGGCGCAGCACCTGCCCGTCGGCGACGCCCTCGGGAACGGCGAGGTCGAGGACCCCGCCGTCCGGCATGGTGACGCGCTTCTTCACCCCGGTTGCCGCCTCGAGAAAGTCGACCTCCAGCGTATAGCGCACGTCGCGCCCGCCTGCGCTGAACGTGCCGCCGGCATCGGAGCGCCCGCGCGCCGCGCCGAACAGATCAGAGAAGATGTCGCCCAGGCCGAAATCGTCGGCCGCGCGGCGGCCGCCGCGGCCTGCAAACGGGCCCGCACCCGCATGCGTGCGGTGGAATCCGCGCCGCGGCTCGCCGTTGGCAGCGATCTCGCCGCGATCGTATTGCCCGCGCTTTTCCGCATCGCCGACGATGTCGTAGGCGGCGGATATTTTCTTGAAGCGCTCCTCGGCGGCAACCCGGTTGTTGGGATTGAGATCGGGGTGCAGCTGCTTGGCGAGCCGGCGGTACGCGCGGCGGACCTCCTCGTCCGGCGCATCGCGCGCCACACCCAGCACCTTGTAGGGGTCCTCGGCCATCACATACGTCCGTTTGCACCCGTCGGCGTGCCATAGAATAGGATCGTGGCACGCTTACGCCAATCGATTCCTCGGACGGCGGCCGCGCACCGTCACAATGCCGCCAATCGCCGCGGCGTTAAATGGCGCGGATGTCCGGCTCCCGCTCGACCAACTCGGCAAGCGCCGCGAACCGACGGCGCAGGCGCTCTCCGTCGAGTGCGGCGTAGGCTTTCGGCAGCTTCAGCACCAGCCGGTTGCGTTCATACACCAGCGGCGTCTCGTCGATGATGCCAGGGCGGCCGATCGACAGCATGTGCGCGGCGCGGATCGCGGCGCCGACGATGCGGGCGCGGCGCGCCAGCTTCTTGGAGATCAGCGCCTTCAACCGCTCCGACAACTGGACTGCATCCTCCCCATCAAGGTCGGCGCCGGCACCGGCGTGACGGTAATAGATTGCCAGTGCCAAGAACACGCGTCCCGGATGGTCGATGCCTCCCATCCCCGCGTGGGCGATCAGGTTCAAGCTTTGCTCGCCGCGGTACTCGGGGTGCGCACGCCAGCTGATGTCGGACAGCAGGCAGGCGGCGTGGCGCAGCCGGCGCTCCTCCTCGCTCTCCTTGGGGCCCGGCGGCTCGAACAGGCTGTCGGTCCAGCCGCACAGCTCGGCGGCGTGCTCCGCCGACCGCGAGCGCAGTTGCGCGTACTCGGCGCAGAACGACAGCAGCGGGTCCTTCTTGCGCTCGGCCGGCGACAAAAGGCTATACAGCAGTCCCTCGCGAATGCCGAACACGGAGAAGCTGAGTTCGCTCGGCTGCAGCCGCTTCAGCAGCCGCTCCAGCACCAATGCCCCGAAGGGCAGCACCTCGCGCCGCGGCCGGGACACGTGCGCAAAGCCCGGCAACGCAGACAGCTTCTTGGCCTTGCGAATCGCCTCGCAGAACTCGATCGCCTCCTCGGTCGGCATGGTGTAACCGTGCATCACGCGCAGCGGGTAGTCCGCGCGCTCCATGTGCATGCGGGCGATGGCGCGCCAGGTGCCGCCGACCGCATAGAAGGGCCGGTCGCGGCCGCCGTCGAGCCATGCGACCCGTGCCAGCTGCCGGTCGGCGAGATCGATCGCCGCTTCGATTCGCCCCGCCGCCGCATCGATCAGGCGCAACCCCCCGAGCGGCAGCGTCGCGGACTGGCGCAGGGCCTCGCTGCCGATCTCGATCAGCTCCAGGCTGCCGCCGCCGAGATCGCCGGCGAACCCGGCCGGGGAGCGGAAGCCCATGACGATGCCGTTGGCGGCCAGCTCGGCCTCGCGCTGGCCGGACAGAACCTGGATGCTGGCGCCAAGTGCCCGTTCGCCGCGGGCAATGAAATCGGGACCGTCTTCGGCGTCGCGACATGCCGCGGTCGCCACCGCCCACAGGTTCTTCACCGCCAGGACCCGGGAGATCGCCTTGAAGCGCGCCAGGGCGGCAAGCGCGCGTTCGACGCTCTCCCTGCCGAGATGGCCGGTGGATCCGACCTCTCGCCCCAACCCGCACAGCACCTTTTCGTTGAAGATCGGCGTCGGGCTCCTGACCGCGCCTTCGTAGACGACGAGGCGCACGGAATTGGAGCCGATGTCGACGACGCCAATCGGCTCGAGCTCGCCGCTGCGCCCGAACTCCGCGGTCTCGCGCGTCACGCTCAACAGAGCCCTTGTGGCTATTGATCTTGAGCCAGGCTGAACCGGCGCGGGAAGCTGTCCTTCAGCGACTGCCCGCGGCCCGAGAGGCTCGGGTTGGTCATGAAGTACTCGTGCGCATTGAACGGCTCTTCGCCTTCGGAGAGCAAAATGCGCTCCGAGGAGCCGTCGGCGAGGATGCGCCAGCTCTGCTGGTTGTCCTTCAGGTTGGCAACCATGATCTGATCCAGAATCTGCTCGTGCACCGTCGGGTTGGTTATCGGTACCATGACTTCGACGCGACGGTCGAGGTTGCGCGGCATCATGTCGGCCGAGGAGATATAGATCGCGGCCTTCGGGTGCGGCAGCCCGTGGCCGGCGCCGAAGCAGTAGATGCGGCCGTGCTCGAGGAAGCG
>JBPYEF010000466.1:0-3273 GCA_051985875.1 Hyphomicrobiaceae bacterium | reverse complement strand
CAGCGCAAATCCCGCCCGCTGATCTCGACGTTCCCATCGTCGTCAACTGCCGCCGCCGGATCTTCCGCTCGGCGATGCTCTCGAACCGGGTCCGCTGCAGGTAGTGCGCCTCGACGCGCGCTCCGGGGCTAGCCTGCTTCGGTCCTACAATCCCGGACAAGCCGAGAACCGTTGGGGACCGAGCCGGCCCGCGCTATGCTGCTCCCGAGCGGTCGGACATTCCGAAGAAACCGCATTAGGGAGAGCCGGGTGAGACGATCAAACCGGAAGTGCGCGCGGTATCCCTGCGACGCCGCCGCGGTGCTCGCATGAGGCGCCGCGAGCTGCTCCTAGTGCTGGCGACGAGCATGATGGGGCCACGAGCCGTTCGCGCGCAACAGAAGGCGATGCCGGTGATCGGCTTCCTCGGCAGCGCCTCGCCCGGCCCGTATGCACCGTTTGTGGCCGCGTTCCACCAGGGACTGAGCGAAACCGGCTATGTCGAGGGGCAAAACGTTGCAATCGAATACCGGTGGGCGGAGGGCCAGTATAATCTGCTACCCGCATTGGCCGCTGATCTCGTCGGCCGCAAGGTCGATTTGATCGTGGCAAGCGGCGGCGGCGTTTCCGCACCTGCAGCAAAGAGTGCGACCTCGACGATCCCGATCGTTTTCTCGCTCGGCATCGACCCGGTCGCGGAGGGTCTGGTCGCCAGTCTCGCCCGGCCGGGCGGCAACGTCACGGGCTTCAGCTTCCTCACCGCCGATCTAGCGGCGAAGCGGCTCGAACTGCTTTCCGAGCTTGTTCCCCAGGCCAAGTTGGTCGCCCTGCTGGTGAACTCCAACAATCCGAATGCCGAGCCCACGACCCGAAACGCGCAAGAGGCGGCTCGCGCGAAGGGGGCGCAGCTCCTTATTCTCAAGGCGGGCAGCGAAGGCGAGATCGAGGCCGCTTTCGGCTCCCTCGTCCAACTGCAGGCTGGCGCACTCGTCGTCGCCGACGATCCGTTCTTCTACAGCCGGCGCGAACAGCTCGTGGCGCTGGCATCACGCCATGCCGTTCCCGCGATCTATGCGTGGCGTGAATTCGCCGCGGCCGGTGGCCTGATCAGCTATGGAACCAGCGTCACCGCCGTCTATCGCCAGGTCGGCATTTACGCCGGGAGGATCCTGAAGGGTGCCAAGCCAGCCGATCTGCCAGTCCAGCAACCGACGACGTTCGAGCTGGTCGTCAATCTCAATGCCGCCAAGGCGCTCGGACTGACGATCCCTCCCTCGATCCTCGCTCGCGCTGACGAGGTGATCGAGTAAGTGGTGGCCGTCGTCTGGGTCCCTGATGATCCCCGAGGACAAGCAACGTGACGTTTGAGCCAGCTAGCGATCTCTGGCGCTAGGGCCGTTCCCGGTTTCGGGGTAGACTTGGTGAAGCGCACCTTGACCGCCGGGCCAACCATGCCCCCTGTACGTCGCCTCGCTGCGATCCTTGCCGCCGATGTGGCGGGGTACTCGCGCCTCATGGGCGGCGATGAAGAGGGCACGCACGAGCGGCTCAAGGCGCATCGATGGGAGCTGGTCGAACCGAAGGTCAGCGAGCACCGAGGGCGCGTCGTCAAGAACACTGGCGACGGCTTCTTGGCGGACTTTGCCAGCGTGGTGGACGCGGTGCGTTGCGCCGTAAAAATCCAGCGGGGGATGGTTGAGCGTAATGAGGGCACCCCACCAGAGAAGCGGATCGAGTTCCGTATTGGGGTCAACCTTGGCGACGTAATTGCTGAGGGCGAGGACATCTTCGGGGACGGCGTCAACATTGCCGCAAGGCTCGAAGCGCTGGCTGAGCCAGGCGGGATCTGTGTGAGCCGCGTGGTGCGCGATCAGGTGCGCGACAAAGTCGAGTTCGGCTTTGAGGATCTCGGCGAGCAACAGGTCAAGAACATTGCGCGGACAGTGCGGGTGTATGCGTTGCGGCGTGAACGCGCAGCCGACGTGCCAGCGAGGGTAGCCTCTACTGCTTCAGGTTCGCCGTCATTCGTCACGCCACGCCTGTCGATAGTGGTCCTGCCCTTCGCGAACCTCAGCAACGACCCGGAGCAGCAGTACTTTGCAGATGGGATCACCGAGGATCTGACGACCGATCTGTCGCGGATCGCGGACATGTTCGTGATCTCGCGCAATACGGCGTTCCGCTATCAGGGCAAGCGGATCGATACCAAGCAGGTCGGCCGGGAGTTGGGGGTGCGGTATGTGCTGGAGGGGAGCGTCCGCCGGGCAGGAAACCAGGTTCGGGTGAACGCCCAGCTGATCGATGCAGCAACCGATGCGCATCTGTGGGCGGAGCGGTTCGCCGGCGACGCGGGCGTTCCGTTCACTGTGCAAGACGAAATTACGAGCCGGATCGCGGTCGCGCTCAACATCGAGCTGATCGCCGCAGAGGTCGCGCGGCCAACCGAGCATCCGGACGCGCTGGACTACATTCTCCGGGGACGTGCCGCAGCGCACAAGGTAACGACGCGCGAGACCCGCGCCGAGGCGATCAGCATGTATGAGCGTGCTCTGGCACTCGATCCTCGGTCGGTCCAGGCACAGAGCGCGTTGGCGGGGCAACTCGCGGGCCGCGCGATGGAGGGAATGGCCGACCAGGCCGCTGCCGACATCGCTCGCGCAGAAGGTCTGGCCGCGCAAGCCGTGGCGGCATCGCCCCGATACTCGCGCGCGCATGAGGCCAAAGGTCAGGTGCTGCGTGCGCAGGTCCAAGTACTAGGCGCGCTGGACCAATGTGATGCGGCTATTGCAGAATACGAGACAGCGATCGCGCTCGACCGCAACGCGGTGTACCCAATAGCCGCTCTCGGCTGGCTCAAATTCTTGACCGGGTCGGTAGAGGAAGTCGTCCCCCTCATCGAGCAAGCAATCCGCCTCAGCCCCCGCGATCCTCACATCTGCGATTGGTATCAATGGATTGGTACAACGCACCTGGTGCAATCGGATATCGACGAGGCAGTCGTCTGGTTCGAAAAGGCGCGCAATGCCAATCCCGCACTCCCGGGCATCCGCGCCAGCCTCGCTTCCGCCTATGGCCTCAAAGGCGCGACTGAACGCGCCGCCGCGGAACTAGCCGAAGCCCGGAGGCTCAACAGAGACGGTCGCTTTTCCAGCTTCGCCCGATTAAAGGCCGCCCAATCTTTCGGGGTGCCGGCCGTCCGCGCCCTGTACGAAGCCACTTATTTCGCCGGCCTGCGCAAGGCCGGGATGGCGGAGGAGTGAGGCACACCGTTCTTCGGAGGGGTGGGGCGCGGGG
>JBPYEF010000465.1:0-4943 GCA_051985875.1 Hyphomicrobiaceae bacterium | reverse complement strand
GCCCGCAGCGCATCGCTGAGTTCTGCAACGAGGTTGGACTCGTGCTGCGCCTGCTGGTTCATGCGCACGCGCATGTGTTCGAGCTGTTGCACCAGGTCCGTCATGCTGCCTCCGTGAGCGCCACGATTGCGACTACAACGCTGACGAATCATCTATTGGCGCACTGCGTGATAGCATTTCCGACAATGTTTCGGCTGGCCAGATACAACCATGGCCGCTGCGGCGGCTATCCACAGGTTATGGGGGCCCGCGTGTGCGTCGCCACGCGCGCGTGCCACACTGTCGCCTGCACTGGCCCCGCACGTGCTTGGCGCTTGAGCGGCGCCGCCCTTCAGGCGGCAGCCGAGGGAACGCGCCGCGCGGATGCGGGACCCTGCCGGCGCAGCAGATGCGCAACATCTGCCGCGCGCAAGCCCTGGCCCAACAGAAATCCTTGCATCTCCGTGCACCCTTCCGCTGCTACCGCGGCGCGCTGCTCCTCGGTTTCGATACCTTCGACGGTCGTGGCGATGCCAAGGCATTGGGCGAGACTTGCGATCGCGCGCACGATTTTCAGCGAGCCGGTGCCACCGGCGATATCGCTGACGAACGAGCGATCGATTTTGATCCTGTCGAAGGGGAAGCTCTGCAGATAGTTCAGCGATGCATGTCCGGTACCGAAATCGTCCATGGCAAGGCGCACGCCGAGCCCGCGCAACTGCTTCAAAATTCTCAGTGCGGCGTCCGTGTCCTCCCATAGCGCCTTTTCGTTGACCTCCAGTTCCAGGCGCTCGGGGTGTAGCCCGGAGCTCGCAAGAGAGCCGACCACCGCCTGCAGCAGCCCGGCGCTGCGGAATTGTGCCGGCGACAAATTGACGGCAACGCGTACCTCGCCCGGCCAATCCGCCGCCGCTGCACACGCCGTGCGCAGCGCCCACTCACCGATGGGAATCATCAAGCCGATCTCTTCCGCGAGCGGCATGAATGCCTGCGGCGACAGCAGGCCGTCGGTCGGATGGTGCCAGCGAATGAGCGCCTCGACACCGCCGACGGCGTCACTTTTCAGGTCGACCATCGGCTGGTAGCAGAGCTCAAATTCGCCCGCTGCGAGCGCCTTGCGCAAGTCGCCTTCCATGACGTGGCGCGCCCGCATGTGCTCATCCATGTGCGGTTCGAACAAGCTGAAGGTGCCGCGGCCATGTCCCTTGGCTTCGTACAGTGCCAGGTCGGCCTTCTTGATCAGCTCGGCGGGCTGCACACCGTGTTTAGGTCCCAAGGCGATGCCGATGCTTGTGCCGATCACGACCTGACGGCCGTCGATCGCGTAGGGCCGGCTGACGGTTTCGATGCAGCGCCGCGCTAACGAGCCGGCGTCGGCCTTTCCCGCTACCGCGAGCTGGATGATTGCGAACTCGTCGCCGCCCATGCGGGCGATCGTGTCGCCTTGTTGCGCGACCGCGCGCAAGCGATCGGCGACGATTTGCAGGAGCCGATCGCCGGTGGGGTGGCCGAGGGTGTCATTGACGGCTTTGAACCGATCGAGATCGAGCAGATGGACGGCGACCATCTCGCCGGCTGGCACGCGGGCCACCGCCTGCTCGAGGCGCTCGTTGAGCAGCGTGCGATTGGCGAGCCCGGTCAGTGCATCGTGGCGCGCCATGTGGGCGATCTTCGCCTCGGAGCGGTGCCGCTCGGTGATGTCCATGTAGGTGGTGAGGAACCCGCCATCGTCGATTGGCATGCCGCGCACGTCGAGCACCCTGCCATCCGGACGCTGGCGTTCGAAATGATAGGCGGTCCGGTTCTTGGCCGGCGCCAGCTTCGATGCAACCTGTGCGTCGGCGTCGCCGGGGCCGTACTCGCCACGCATGGCATTGAAGCGCACAATGTCCTCGAGGTAGGGAAGGCCTTCGGTGAAGAACCGCTCCGGCAGTTCCAGAATCTCCTTGGCGCGCTCGTTGCAAATGACGACGCGCAGATCACGGTCGAAGAACCCGATTCCCCCCGGGAAGTTGTCGATGATCGCCTGCAGCAGTGACGTGCGTTCGCTGAGCAGCTTGACGTTCTGCTCCAGACGCTGATTGAGCATCTGACGCTCGGTAATATCTTCATGCGTCGCGACCCAGCCACCGTCGGGCATCGGCCGGTGGTGAATCTCGCAAATGCGGCCGTTGTTCAGCTCGACGATGCTGTCGCAAGGCGCATTGCTGGCAATAATGCCCTCGTTCCACGCCAAGTATTCGTCCCGGGACATCTTGGGGCAGGTGTCGGCAGCGTAGCCGAGAGCGAGCATCTCGCGCAGTGTCATGCCCGCATGCACGCGCGCAGCGTCGAGCCCGTACATCTCCACATAGCGGCTGTTGCAAACGATCAGGCGCTGCTGGCGGTCGAAGAAGCACAACCCTGCGGACATGTTGTTGAGCGCAGCATCGAAGCGCAGATTGCGGCTGCTAAGCTCCTCCTCGCGTTTGCGCAGCAACCGGTTCTGCTCGTCGATGTTTCTGCGGAACGCGGCAATCGCTTCGAGCATCTGCCCGATCTCGTCGCGGCGGTCGGTGTAGCCGATGGCAATGTCGGTGTTGCCGGATGCCACCTGTGACATGGCGCGGGTGACGGCGCGGACCGGCCCAACGATCGAGCCCGCCGCGAGTGCCGTCAAGAGGATGCCGACCAGTACGCCGGCCAGCCCGCCGATGGCAAGGAGCCGCTTGTTGCTCTGCACGCGCGTTGCCAGGTCCTGGCTCAGGGAGTTGGTGCGCTCGCTCGCTACCGCCGAAAGGCGGTGCAGTTCGGCGGCGACCCGCTGGAACTCGCTATCGGTGGCGCCGAGCATCGTCGCCGCCATCGACGCGTCTGTGCCGCCGACACCGAGGGTATCGCGCGCGGTATCGCGGTAGCTGCTCCATGCGCCGGCCAGCGCGGAGACGTTTGCACGTTCCCTGGCCGACAGGCCCGGCAGCAGCGGCAGACCGGCGATTCTGTCCCTGAGTGCGTCGAGTTCGAAGCCGATCTCCTCGCGCAACGCCTGCAACGAGCGAGGGCTGACGCCGTTGTTCGCCCACGTCACGTAACGAAACATCTTGACGTGCGTGGTGATCACGTCGTGTGCGACGCCCCATACCGCGTTTTGCTTGGGAAGGTTGGTCGCCGACAACTCGGTCAGCCCGCGTACGGAGTTATCCAAGGTGAGATAGGCATTCGCGCCAACAGCGACCAGGCACAGCATCGTGGCGATCGATGCGGTGCAGGCCTTCACCCATATCGGAGCGTCGCGCAGGCGTCGCAGGGCCATCTCCCCTCTCCGGCTCGGCAGCGAGGCTGGTCAGGGAGCTGGGCGCCGGGCGCCCACGCCGATGCGGTGAGAATCGCGGTGCGCGGCGACGGCGCTCGACGCCTCCGCGATTTTCTGAGCGACGGTGCTCGACAATTTGTCGTCGATCCAGCCGCGCCGGCCCTCCGCGGCGATCGCCGCGATCGGTTGCATCCGGCAGCCAACGCGGCCAGTGGGTGACATCAGAGCCGTGCCGATCGCCATCGGCCGCGCCCCAGGCAACCTGCACCCCGTTCCCGTCGTAAATGGAGGGATAGCAATTGCGCGCGTAGACGCCGCTTCGTCTTCGTCCATGGCAAATTTCTCCTGCGCACACCGTTTCCTGGGCGGCGCCATCGTCTTTGCTGCCCGCTTCGAGGCCTCCCCGCGCGCGGCCAGGAGCAAGGCACGGGCAAGCAAGTCCGGCACCTTTGCGGGGTAATAGTGCCGGACGATTGAGTAATCGGTTCACGTCATGGTCCACCATGCCCGTTGTTTGGGCAGGGTTAGCGGACCATTAAGGAGGGCCCTGGTCGGCCCGGCGGTGCAACGTGCACGGGTGGCGTGGACACTCGGGCACCCGGCATGGCGCAGCGGGGGAGGAAAGCATCGGGCCTCGGCCGGGCCTCGCGCTGCGCGGCTCAGGATTTAACCGCAATGGCCGCTCGGCATTGATAAGGGCTCCCGCCCGTTGCCGTATGTCGCTACCGGGGACCAGGGTGTCCGGGAGTGTCTATGCATGGTGATGCCGGATCCAGCTGACGCAGCCGCGCTCCCGGCGGTGAGCCACCCGTCGCCACGCGCACGGCGACGCCACGAGGACGCCATCGGCGCGCCGCTGAAGGAGCTTCGCGCGCAGCTCTTGGGCATCCTCGACAAACTAGAGGGCGTGCTCGGCGAGCACGCGGCGCCACTGCTGGAGGAGGCCAGGCGGCAACTCAACGAACGGGCTTGTCGCATTGCCGTAATCGGCAACATCAAGGTCGGCAAGAGCACGTTGCTCAGCGCCCTGGCCGAGCGCCCCGGACTGCTGCCGAGCCACAGCGACCCGTGGTCCGCGGTCGTCTGCGCCCTACACTTTCACAATGCCGCCGACCCGCCAGAGCATCCGGCGGTATTCCATTTTTTTTCGGCGGACGACTGGCAGCGACTGGAAGAAGGGGGAGGGCGCGTGCGCGAGCCGACCGAGCCGCTGCTTCCGGGATTTGCGCCGGAACTGCTGCGCGCGCAGCTCGCGGTCATGCGCCAACGCGCCAAGCGCCGGCTCGGTGGCCAATTCGAGGCCCTGCTCGGTCAAAGCCACCGGTGCAGCGAACTCACGCCCGAAGTCATTGCCGCATACGTCAACGGCGAAGACCACGCGCCAAAGGCCTCCGGCGATTGCACGCTGTATGCCGACATCACGCGCGCGGCCGACCTCTACTTCAATGACGGTCCGTTCGCGATCCCATGTACGCTGATCGATACCCCGGGGACCAACGGTCCGTTCCTGGTCCGCGACGAGATTACGCGCCGCAGCCTGGCGGATGCCGACGTCGTCGTTTGCGTCGTCTCCGCCCTGCAGCCGCTAGCGCGCTCGGACATCGCCTTGCTGCGCCTGCTGAATGGGATGCACAAGGACCAGATCATCGTCTTCATCAACCGCACCGACCAG
>JBPYEF010000464.1:0-7543 GCA_051985875.1 Hyphomicrobiaceae bacterium | reverse complement strand
TCGACCTCCTGGTGCAGACCGCGACCCAGCTCGCCTTCTCCTTCCTTGGAGTGTCGCTGCTCGCCAAGCTCGGAGGCGAGCAGCGCCTGATCCGTTGGCTGTTGTTGGGGCTGGCGTTGATGACCGTCGGGGTTGCCGGTTTTTTTGCAACCCAGCGCATGGGCGGGGTGCATCTGCTAGAGCGATTTCTCATGCGGATTGCCGCCAGCCCGCGCTGGCGCACGCTCATCGGCGCCGCCAATTTGCATCAGCAACTCGAGGTCATCTACGGGCGCCACGCGTCGCTCGCGGCCGCCGCCCTGGTGCACCTCTTCGTGTGGTTCGTCGGCGCATTCGAGATCTGGATCGCCCTTGCGTATATGGGCTACTCCGTCGGCTACATGGAAGCGCTGGCGATCGAAAGTCTGGGGCACGCGGTGCGCGCGGCAGGGTTTCTCATCCCGGCGGGGCTCGGCGTCCAGGAAGGCGGCTTCGCGGCCATCTGCGCGGTGCTCGGCATCCCCGCGCCGGTGGCGATCGCTCTCTCCCTGGTCAAGCGGATACCGGAAATCGTTCTCGGCGTTCCCGGGCTCCTCGCCTGGCGCGTGCTGGAGGGAAGAGGGGCGCCGCGCGAAGGCCAGTGACGCGTGCGTGAACGCGCCGCAATGCCGCAGGCCGTGCACAGTGCCCCGTGTTGGCCCGTGTTGGCCCGTGTTGGTAAGTGGCGCTATCGCAAGACGCAGGTGATGGGGATGGCACGCGCGCCAGGCGACGCGAGAACGAACTGCACCAAGGGAGGGTGGCGATGGGGTGCTGGTTGCTGAGGGACCAAGGTGGGAACGGGCGGCAGCAGGGGAAGCAATGCGGGCAACCGCGGCGCCTTGGGCCAGCGCGCCGCGTGGCGCGGCTGGGCACCTGGGCGCTCCTCGTGGCGGTGCTTTTCGGCGTGGCGCCGCTTTTCGCGGCGGGGCAGCCAGACGAGCCGGCGGCGCGCGTCAACGCCTTCTACGCCGCCCTGCTGGACACGATGAAGCAGGCCAAGGCGCTCGGTCCACGCGGACGTTACGAGAAGCTCTTGCCCGTGGTCGTCAAGACCTTTGACGTTCAGGGGATGACGCGTATCGCCTCCGGACCTGGCTGGCAGGCGGCGTCCGCCGCGCAGCAGGCCGCCCTGGCCGATGCCTTCTCGCGCATGATGACGGCTACCTATGCGGCCCGCTTTGACGATTTCACCGGCGAGACATTCGAGGTCGCACCGGCGGTGGATCAGCCGCCCGGCAGCAAGCTCGTCAGGACACGGCTGGTGCAGAGCAACGGCAAGCCCGTGACGCTCAACTACCTGATGCACAGTGGAGCCGACGGCTGGAAAATTGGCGATGTGTATCTCGACGGCACGATCAGCGAGCTTGCCGCACGGCGGGCGGAGTTCGCCAGCGTCATGAAATCGGGGGGACCCGACGCGCTCGTCGGGCTGCTGCGGCAGCGAGCGGATAAGCTGCTCAGCGGCCGCTAGGCCTCGGCTCGCCGCCAAGGCCGACGGGTTGCTCGCCAGCGCCGAACTCGGGCTGCGCACTGGCGACGGCATCGGCCGCCGGCGGTGTTGGCTGGGTGGGTGAGAGCAGGCTCTGCGCCAATGCCTCCTGCAGCTCGGACTGCCGCTTCTGATCGCTCACGCTGCGGAGCATCGCATAAAAGTCGACCGAGCTGGCCTCCATCTCCTGCAGCGCTCCGACCTTGCTGAGGTCGGCAACCGGCTTGCCGACGGCGTCGACGGTGTTGACCTCGGTGGTGGCGGCGGCGATTTTTGCCGGCACCACGGCCACGACGCCGAACGGTGCGAGCAAGCTGACGCCGGTGCCGATGCCATCGCGCACGGTGCTCGGCCCGAGCACCGGCAGCACGAGGTAAGCGGTATCGCGCACGCCCCACACGTAGAGCGTCTGCCCGAAGTCGCCGGACTGGCGTGTTGCCCCGTAGGTTGCCGCGACATCAAACAGCCCGAGCCCACCCGCGGTGGAATTGGCTACAAATCGCGAAAACGTCGTCGCCGCCGCCTCGAACCGTAGCTGCAGCAGGTTATTGGCAAACACCATGGGTTCGGAGAGGTTGGTCGAGAACGCCTCGATTCGATCCCGGACCTGCTCCGGGACCCCGTCGCGATAGGCGTTGGCCAGTGGGTAGACGATTGTGGTGTTGAATGCCTGGTTGGTGGCGAAGATCTTGCGGTTCAGGTCCTCGAAGGGGTCCGGCGTCTCCTGGCGCTCGCCGTCGGGACTGGCGGCCAGGTAGTTCGGCGCGGGCAAGCCCCCGGGCGCACCGGCGCATCCCGCGAGCGCAAGCGATGTCGCAAGGCACATGGCCAATGTGGTCGGCAGCTGCCACTTTATGCAGCGCACACAGGCTTCCCCCCTGTTGGCCTCCGGTTCCCTACCGGAGCGACGAGCGCGCGAGCGTGGCTCGCGCTGCATCTCCCTGCACGGCGCGCACCATTAGGATGCATACCAAGCATTGGCGGCCAATAGCAATGCGGGGTGCATCGAGTGCAGGCCGCATATGTGGCTGATTTGCACCGCCTTGGCAATCATCGGCTGCGCCTATGCACTGGTTGCGACGGGTTGCTTGGCCGCCTTTGCAGCGAGGCCCGCGCAGCCGCGGCGAACCGCAATCCCTGGGCGAGAAGGGCACGAGGCTGCAAGCGTCAGCATCCTCAAGCCCCTGTGCGGAGCCGAGCCCATGCTCAAGGAAAACCTCGCCTCCTTTGTGCAGCAGGACTACGCGGGCCGATGCGAGCTGCTGTTTGGCGTTGCGGAAAGTGGCGATCCTGCCGCCGGTGTCGCGCGCGCGTTGATCGCCGCGCGGCCGGCTGGTATGCAATTAATCGTTGCAGCAGCAACTTGTGGTCCAAACCGCAAGATTGGCAATCTCGCCAACCTCGCAGCGCACGCCTCGGGGGAAATCATCGTTGCCGCCGATAGCGATATCAAAGTTCCGCCCGCCTACCTAGCGGCTGTCGTTGCTGCGCTGGCGCGGCCCGGGGTTGGGCTCGTCACCTGCCTCTACCGCGGACTTCCCGTCGGCAGCCTTTGGTCGCGGCTGTCGGCGGCGGCCATCGACCACCATTTCCTGCCGAGCGTGATTCTCGCCGTGCGCTTCGGACTGGCGACGCCCTGCTTCGGATCGACGGTTGCGTTGCGGCGCGACGTGCTGCAGCGCGTCGGCGGCTTTGCGGCATTTGCACACTACCTTGCCGATGATTACGCGATAGCGGCGGCCGTGCGCGGGCTCGGTTATGCGGTCGCCATGTCCGACCACATTGTCGATCACACCTGCAGCGAAGCGAACTGGCGCGAACTCTTTGCTCATGAACTGCGGTGGGCGCGCACCCTGCGCGGCATTTCTCCATGGGGCTATGTGGGGATGGTGGTCACGCATCCGCTTCCGTTCGCGCTGATCGGCGTGCTATGTGCTCCCGGCGTCCTTGCGGTCGCGGTGCTGTGCGCGGCGCTCAGTTGCCGGCTCGCATTGCAGCTGCAAGCAAACCGCGTCCTCGGCCGCAGCGTGCTCGGGACGTGGTGGGGTCCGGTGCGCGACTTGTTGTCGTTTGCGGTCTACGTCGCAAGCTATTGGCCCGGGGACGTCGAGTGGCGCGGCCGCCGCCATCACCTGCGGCGGGGTGGGACGCTAGAGCAGTGACGCGTGCGGAGAGGAGTCCAATGGCATGCGCACCCTGTTCCTGCAGGCCCCATCGTTCGATGGATTCGATGGCGGTGCCGGGGCGCGCTACCAGGCGCGGCGCGAGATCCGCTCCTTTTGGTATCCGACCTGGCTCGCTCAGCCGGCTGCCCTGGTGGCCGACAGCAAACTGATCGATGCCCCTCCCCATCGCCTCACTCCGGCCGCGGTACTCGCGCAGGCGCACGCCTTCGATCTCGTCGTCGCGCACACCTCGACGCCGTCATTCGCCTCCGACGTGCGCCTGCTCGCGGCGATGAAGGAGACAAATCCTCGCCTCAAGATCGGCTGCATCGGCGCCAAGGTTGCTGTCGCCGCCGATCAGAGCCTGCGCCAGGCTCCAGCGATCGATTTCGTGGCGCGCAACGAGTTCGACTTCACGATCAAGGACGTCGCCGAGGGCAAGGACTTGGCGCACATCGCCGGCCTATCCTGGCGCAACGCCGCGGGCGTCATCAGCCACAATCCGGACCGCGCCGTGCTCGAGGACATGGACCAGCTGCCCTTCGTCACGCCGGTCTACAAGCGCGATCTGGCGATCGAGAACTATTTCATCGGCTACCTGCAGCACCCCTATTTGTCGCTGTATACCGGCAGGGGCTGCAAGTCCCGCTGCACGTTCTGCCTGTGGCCGCAGACCATCGGCGGGCATCGCTACAGGACGCGCAGCGTCGGTCATGTGGTCGAGGAGATCGCCTGGGCGAAATCGGCGTTCCCGCAAGTCAAGGAATTCTTCTTCGACGACGACACCTTCACCGACAACGCCGAACGCGCCGAGGCGATCGCCGCGGCGCTGGGCAGGCTCGGGGTCACGTGGTCGTGCAACGCCAAGGCCAACGTCCCGCGTAGCACCCTGAAAAAGCTCAAGGACGGCGGCTTGCGTCTCCTGCTGGTCGGCTATGAGTCCGGCAATCAGCAGATCCTGTACAACATCAAGAAGGGCATGCGGGTCGACGTGGCCCGCCGCTTCAGCAAGGATTGCCGGGAGCTCGGCATTACCGTGCACGGCACCTTCATCCTCGGGCTGCCGGGCGAGACGCGGGAGACGATCGAGGAGACGATCCGCTTTGCCCTCGAGGTCGATCCCCACACCCTGCAGGTGTCGCTAGCCGCGCCCTACCCCGGTACCTCTCTCTACGTCCAGGCGGTGCGCGAGGGCTGGCTCGACGCCGAGCACGCCGAGCTCGTCGATGCCAATGGGGTGCAGATCGCGCCCCTCAATTACCCGCACCTATCGCACACCGAGATGTTCGATTCGGTCGAGGCCTTCTACCGCCGCTTCTACTTCCGCCGCAGCAAGATCGCCGCGATCGTCGCAGAGATGCTGAAGAGCCCCGCCATGCTGCGGCGGCGGCTGCGCGAAGGCGTGGAGTTCTTCCAATTTCTGCGTGAGCGGCGCACCGGCGGCACCGCGAAGGTCGCGTGACGGCGCATTTCGCACGGCAGCTGGTCGTCACGGCCGACGATTTCGGCCTGTCGCTGGAAGTCAACGAGGCGGTCGAGCGTGCACATCGCGCAGGCATCCTGACGGCGGCGAGCCTGATGGTTTCGGGGGCCGCGGCGGCTGACGCGGTGCGGCGCGCTAAGCGCCTTCCGTGCCTGCGCGTTGGGCTGCACGTGGTCCTGCTCGAGGGTGCGCCGACGCTCGATTGCGCGATGCTGGCGGACCTGGTCGGCGCCGACGGCCGCTTCCCTGCCTCGGCCGCGCTGCAGGGTGCGCGGGTCTTCTTTAGCCGCCGCGGACGGCGGCAGGTCGCGCGCGAGATCGCCGCCCAGTTCGCCGCCTTCCGCGCGACCGGGCTCGCGCTCGACCACGTCGACGCGCACCAGCATTTCCAGCTGCACCCGGTTGTTGCCGGCGAGATCATCGGGCAGGCCGCGCGGTATGCGGTCGGCTTCGTGCGCTGCCCGCGCGAGCCCGCGCGCGTGCTGGCGCGCATCGAGCCGCTCGAGCGGTGGTGGCAGCACGTGCTCGTCGCCCCGTTTGCGCACATGCTCGCCGTGCGCTTGCGGCGCGCCGGACTGAAGACCGCCGATCAGGTGTTCGGGCTCGCCTGGTCGGGAGCGATGACCCGACGGCGCCTGGCGGGCCTGATCGCCACCCTGCCCGGTGGCTTGAGCGAAATCTACATGCATCCGGCGACCGGAAGCGCCTTTCAGGGCGCCGCAACCGGCTACCGTTACGAGGATGAACTGGCCGCGCTCACCGCCCCGGAGGTACTGAGCGCGGCCACCGCCTGCGGCGCACGCCGCGGCGGGTTCACGGATTTTTCCTAGCGGAGCGAAGCGTACGCGGCCGCGTGGTCTCTTCCACGCGCCGCGGTTTCGGCTTGCGCGGCGGCCCCATGAGAATCGGCTGGAACACCACCGCTGCAACCAGCGTCGTCGCCAGCGACAGCGACAGCAGCTTGCCCATGCTCGAGGTGCCGGGGTGACCGGACAGCCAGAGACTGCCGAACGCAGCGGCGGTGGTCATCGCCGAGAAGAACACCGCGCGCGTCAGGCTCGAGGCGAGCAGACTGGTTTCGCCGGCGCGCCAGGCGAGCACGTAGTAGATCTTGAAGGCCACGCCGACACCGAGCAGCAGGGGTAGGGCGATGATGTTGGCGAAATTGAGCTTGAGGTCGAGCAGCACGCAAAGCTCGAGGGTCACCACGCCGGCCATCAGCAGCGGTAGCAGGGTGTAGAATATGTCGCTGGGGCGGCGCAACACCGCGATCAGGATCAGGCTGATCGCCGCGAGCGCCAGCGCTCCCGCCCGAATGAAGGCGGCGACGATCGTGCCGGCGGACTGCTGGATCAGGATCGGCGTCCCCGTCGCTTCCGGCGCCACCGCCAGCACCGCGTTGGCGAACCGCCGCAGCGTGGGGTTGTCGCTGACGTCGCCCCGCGGCACGACCTCCAGGCGCGTGCGGCCGTCCGCGGTCTGCCAATCCCTGACGATCTCGGGCGGCAGCTCGGCGGCGCTCACCGCCTTGGCGGTCAGAGAGATGCGTACTCTGTCGAGCGTCCGCTCGAAGCTTTCGAGCAGCTCGCGCTGCGCCCGTCGCCGGATCCCGCCGTCGGCGAGCGCCAGCCGCGTGAGGAGGCCGGACAGGCGTTGGGATGCCCGTGCAGCCTCCACCGCCTCCCCGGCGCGGGAGGCAGCGGAGGCGAAGGCGCGTGCCGCGTCATTGAGGGCTGCTGCCGTCTCTCCATCCCGCGGCGCGGGCCGGCGCTCCGGGCTCAGCGTCGGGGACAGCAGTTGCGCGGTGTCGGCAATGCTGCCGAGCTTTGCCGCCTGGCCTTCCGGGATGAAGCTTTGCAGGCTGACGACGTCGGCGACCTCGGGCAGCGCCCGCAGGCGGCCGGCGAGAGCATCCGCGGCGGCCCGGGTCGTGGCAAGAATTTCTATGTTGTTGCCCGCTGCCGCCGGATCCTTGGTCAGCTCGAGATAGGTTGCCACCGATTCGGCTTTGGCGCTGCGCAGGTTGATCGGATTGAAGTCGAAGCTGACGTGCCGCAGCAGCGGCAGCCCGGCGGCGACGGCCAACACCGTCGCCAACAGGATCGGGATGCGCACGGCGGCGAGCGCACGGTCGACCGGCCCCAGCCAACGATAGCCGATTTCGGCGCCCTCCGCGGGCGGCTTCAGCAGCGTCAGGAGGGCCGGTAACAGCGTGATGCTGGTGAGAAACGCGATCACCATGCCCGTGCCGGCGATCAGGCCGAGTTCCGACACGCCGCGGTAGTCGGTTGGCAAAAAAGAAAAAAAGCCGGCGGTGGTTGCGGCGGCCGCGAGCGCCAAGGGTATGCCGGCCTCGCGCGCGGCCGCGTGCAGCGCGGTCCCGAG
>JBPYEF010000463.1:0-4903 GCA_051985875.1 Hyphomicrobiaceae bacterium | reverse complement strand
CTTCGTTGCGCGTCCCGAGAACGCCTGATCGGCAGCGCGCCGCTGCCCAAGAGAGCGGCGCCGATGGAGAGCGCTGAGGACGCCGCATGTTTCAGAACTTTTCCGCCCCGCCGGCACAGCGCCCGGTCACCGAGCGCTTGGGCCGACTGCGCGCAGCCATGGCGGCCGCCCGCCTCGACGCGCTGCTGGTGCCGCGCGCCGACGAATACCAGGGCGAATACGTTCCACCCGCGGCCGAGCGTCTGGCGTGGCTGACGGGCTTCACCGGGTCGGCGGGCCTGGCGGTGATCGGCCGCACGCGTGCCGCGCTGCTGGTCGACGGCCGCTACCGCGTGCAGGCGCGCCAGCAGGTGGACAACGCGGCATTCGAGATCCTCGAAGTGCCGGCGGCCAAGCTCGAGGACTGGCTTGCAAAACATCTCGCCCGCGGCGCCGTCGTCGGTGCCTGCTCGCGCCTGCACACCGCGACCATGGTCGAGGAGCTCGCCAAGGCGCTGCGCGGCAACGGCATTGCCCTGGCGTTGCGCGCGCAAAACCTGGTCGACCGCGTCTGGGGTGCCGCGCGCCCGCCGCCACCGCGGGGCGCCGTGCTGCCCCAGCCCCTTGCGTATGCCGGCAAACCGGCCGCCGAGAAGATCGCCGAGCTGCAAGCCCTGCTGCGCCAGGAGGGACAGGATGCGGTCATCTTGACGATGAGCGACAGCATCGCCTGGCTGTTCAACATCCGCGGCTCGGACGTGCAGCACAACCCCGTGGTGCTCGCCTTCGCAATCGTGCCGGCGCGCGGCAAGGCCGAGATTTTCCTCGACCCGGCCAAGCTCGGCACCGAGGCGCGAAGCCACCTTGCGGGATTGGCCAGGGTCAGCGCTCCCGCCGCTCTGGCGCCGCGGCTCAAGCTGCTCAAGGCAACGGCCAAGCGCGTGCGCCTCGACCCGAACACGGCGGCGAGCTGGTTCTTCCGCGCGCTCGCCGGGGGCAAGGCGCCCATCGCCCGTGCCGCAGATCCCTGCGCCTTGCCCAAGGCATGCAAGAACGCCACGGAAATCGCCGGTGCACGCGTCGCGCACGAGCGCGACGGCGCTGCGGTCGTGCGCTTCCTCGCCTGGCTGGACCGCGAGGCGCTGCGCGGGGAGGTGGACGAGATCACCGCTGCCGGCCGGCTCGAGGCGGCGCGCAGCGAGACGCAGCTCCTCAAGGAGATCAGCTTCGACACCATCGCCGGTTCGGGCCCAAACGGCGCCATCGTCCACTATCGCGTCACCACCGCGAGCAACCGCAGGCTGAGGGCCGGTGAGCTCTTCCTCCTCGATTCGGGGGCGCAGTACCGCGACGGCACGACCGATATCACGCGCACGGTGGCGATCGGGGTGCCGAGCAAACAGATGCGGGAGCGCTTCACGCTCGTGCTCAAGGGTCACATCGCCGTGGCCACGGCGCGCTTTCCCGTGGGAACGCGCGGCGTCGACATCGATGGCTTCGCGCGCCGGGCACTGTGGCAGGCCGGTCTCGACTTCGATCACGGCACGGGGCATGGGGTCGGCAGCTATCTCGGCGTGCACGAGGGGCCACAGTCGATCTCGCGGCGCGGCATGACGGCGCTGCAGCCCGGGATGATCGTCTCCAACGAGCCCGGCTACTACCGGGAAGGTGCCTACGGCATTCGCATCGAGAATCTGCTGCTGGTGCGCGAGCCGGACGTTCCCCCGGGCGGCGAGCGCGCGATGCTGAGCTTCGAGACGCTCACGCTTGCGCCGATCGATCGCCGTCTCGTCGAACCCACGCTGCTCGCGCCCGACGAGCTCGCCTGGCTCAACGCCTATCACGCGCGCGTGGCGGCGCGCCTCGGCCCCGAGCTCGCCCCCGAGGAGCGCGCCTGGTTGACCGAGGCGACGGCAGCAATCGGCTAGCGCAAGTTTATGGCTGCGCCGGCACAACGCGGCGACCCGCACCGCCGCCGGCTGCCTGGCGCGCTCTTGGCACGTTCCTGCCGCGCTCTTGGCGCGCACTTGGCGCGCGCGGTGGCGTGTGCCCGTCAGCTGAGCTTGAGCACGCGGCACAGGAAGGCGAGCTCGGCCTGCAACACGGTGGCGATCGTCTTCGCCCTGCGGAAGCCGTGGCCCTCGCCTGCGAACGCGTGGTAGGCGACCTCGACGCCGCGTGCCTTGAGCGCCTCGGCCATGCGGCGCGACTGCTCCGCGGGAACGACCCTGTCCTCTAGTCCCTGAAACAGGATCACCGGCGCGGTGATCCTGTCCAGCAGCTGCAAGGGAGAGCGCGCGGCGAACACGTCCTGCTCGCGCCCGGGTTGCGTGCCGAGCAGGCGGTGCAGATACCCGGCCTCGAATTTGTGCGTATGCGCCAGCAACAGGCGCAGATCGCCGACGCCGTAGTGGCTGCTGCCGGCGGCAAACACATCGCTGCTGGCGAGCGCCATCAGCGTGGTGTAGCCGCCGGCGCTTCCCCCGGCGATGGCGATGCGACGCGGATCGGCGGCCCCCGTGGCGGCCAGGTGGCGGGCCGCAGCGATGCAGTCGGCGACGTCGGCGATGCCCCACATGCCGTCGAGCCGTTGCCGGTAGGCGCGGCCGTAGCCGGTGCTGCCGGAGTAGTTGACGTCGCACACGGCGAAGCCCCTGGAGGTAAAATACTGTATACGCATCTTCAGGCTGAGGTCGGTCATCGCCGTCGGACCGCCGTGCACCAGGATCAGCGCCGGGGGTGCCGCACCGCGCGGCCCGCGGTGGCGCGCGTTCGCCGGCGGGTAGAAGAAGCCGTGCACGAGTCGCCCGTGGCTGCGGAATTGCCGTGCCTCCCCCCTGCTGAGATCGCCGGAGGCGTGGGTATCCGCCGTCTGGCGCGCGAGCGGCCGCGCGCCGCGCGCGCTGATGCGCATGATCGCGGGTGCGGCCGCCGTCGGGCTGACGAGGGCGGCAAAGCCCGTGTCCGTTGCGATGGGATCGTCGATCCGGGCGATGCGCGGGCCAACCCTGCCGGTGCGGCGTTCGCGCGGCCGCTTGAGGTTCCAGAACTCAAGTCGCGGCCTGCCAGCCTCGAGAAAGGCGCATGCCACCCGGCCGTCGGCGTGAAGCGCATAGCTGCGCGCACAGAACACCCATTGCGGGCGCATCAACTCGCGGCCGACCGCGCCGGCCACGCGCACGCTTTTACCATGGCGCCAGCGATAGAGCGCTCCCCAGCCGCTCACGTCCGAGACGTAGTAGAGATCGCCCTCGCCACTCCATTGCGGTTGAAACACCGCGCCTTTGCCGCCGCCGGCGATATGCGCGTTGGCGCTGAGCGCGCCATCATCGCCGACGCGGGCGAGGGTGAGTGCGGCGCTGTCCCAGGGCATGTCGGGGAGATCCCAGGAGAGAAAAGCGAGCGCGCGGCCGTCCGGGGAGAGGCGTGGGCTTGCGTAGAAGTCGCGACCGCTGGCGAGCTCGGTGAGGGAGGCGCGCGCGGCTGCAAGCGAGACGGCAACCAGCGCGTTGCGCGGACGGGAAGCATCCGGGCGGTGGATTTCGGCAATGGCGAGCAGCCGCTCCCGGCGCTGATCGAGCGCAAGGTCGGCAAAGCGCGTCCCCGGCGCATTGCTGACGCGGGTCGGCGTGCCGCCGAGGCCGCAGCGATAGATCTGCTGATCGCTATCGTTAACGAAGAACACCGCGCCGCCGGCGACGAGGAACTCGCCGCCACCGTATTCGTGCACGCGCGAGCGGGCAGAGTAGGGCTCGGGGAGAAGCTCTGCAACGCGCCCCTCGGCGTCCGCGCGCAAGATCACCTGCCGCCCTCCTTGCTCGGGGCGCGACTCGCTCCAGTACACCGCGTCCGCCTCGGCCTGCACCGTTCCGAAGCGACGGCTGGCTCGGGCGGCGCGCGCAGCGCTGATCGGGGAGGGCCAAGTGCCGAACGGCAGGGTGGTCTTTGCCATGGGTTGCCTGGGCGAAGGGATTTCCAATCTCGCATTGCCGCGCACGCCCGCGCAATTCGGCTTTGCAGAGAGCAATTAGGTCAGCTATGCTGTCCTTTAATTGCGCGCAGCCGTGGTTTCCGGCTCCCGAGGGCAAGTCGCACGCGGTCCCATCCTGCCGACAGGGGTCCGGCGATGCTGCACGGCACCGGTCGGGGCGGGAAGCACGGGGCGAGATCGGGGTGCGGTCGCTGGTCCCAATCGTGGGCGCGGGATGGGGCGGCGGCGTCTTAAGGCGACGGCGTGCGGCGGCGTGAGGGGGCGCGAGCGCCAACGCGCCTCGGGACATCGCATCCCCGGCAAGGGGCGGGCCATCGGCGCGGGCCGGGGCCAACCCCCTCCACGGAATCGCAGACGGGTTGCCGATCTGCAGCGGCGATGCGCAACGGCGGGCGGGAAGCGCGACGCGCATAGAGATGGATAAAGGCCTTGAGCCAATGACGTCACGAGCAGTCGAGACACGGATCGCGGCCATCCCGGCGGCAAACGCGCCAGCGGCGTACGCGCCAGCGGCACGCGGGCTGTTCGACCCGCGGCGCGAGTACGATGCGTGCGGGGTCGGCTTCATTGCCGACCTACGGGGCGGCACATCGCACCAGCTGATCGAGGATGCGCTGAACATTCTCGAAAACCTCGAGCATCGCGGCGCCGTCGGCGCCGACCCGATCGCCGGCGACGGTGCCGGCATCCTCATGCAGATTCCCCACCGGTTCATGCAGGAGGAAGCGGCCCGACTCGGCATTCGCCTGCCGAAGCCCGGCCACTACGCGGTCGGCCACATCTTCATGCCCCAGGACGCGCGGCTGCGCGCCCATTGCGAGAAGGTGTGGATGCGCATCATCCGCGAAGAGGGGCTGCAGTTCCTCGGCTGGCGCAGCGTGCCGGTGTCGAACGCCGGTCTCTCCCCCATGGTCAGGGCCACCGAGCCCGTGC
>JBPYEF010000462.1:0-5425 GCA_051985875.1 Hyphomicrobiaceae bacterium | reverse complement strand
CTCCCCCTTGACGCGGCGGAGCGCCGCGGGTGTCCGCCTTGTCCCGCTAGGGTGCGCGGCGCGGGCGAGCCCGCAGGAAAGCCGGCACGTGATCGCCAAGGCCGACGACGGCGGGTGCCCGCTCGCGCCGCTGCGCCTCGGGCCGGCGGCTGCCGCGGCGCTGGTCGGCGCCCTCGCGGTGCCCTTCCCCGCCGCGTGCCTCGCGCGGCCGGGAAGCCTCATCGGCGAGCGGGCCGCCGCGTGGCGAGCGCTCGGGTCGAGCGCGCTTTTCGGGCCGCCGCGGCGGCTGTGGTGCGGGGCGCGGTTCGCGACGCGGCTCGCGCGCCTCGAAGGCGCGGCCTGCGCTTCCCTCCGGGCGGGGAAATGCGCGCATTGCGCCGCCGTTGCGTTCCGCGCTGCCATTTCGCGCCGTCCGGCCGCGACCGCGCACGTGGCCGCCGTTCGCGCCGCGGCGGCGTCCTCTCGCGGCCGCGGCGATGTCTTCCTCGCGCGGCGCGTCACCAACCCAGGCGACGGGTGCGCCGAGCATTTTCTCGATGTCCTTGAGCTGTTTGAAGTCGTCGGGAGTAACGAGGGTAAGCGAGCGCCCCTCTTTGCCAGCGCGCCCCGTGCGCCCGATGCGATGCACATAGTCGTCGGACTGCCACGGTACGTCGAAATTGAAGATGTGGCTGACGTCGGGAATGTCGAGGCCGCGTGCCGCGACGTCGCTGGCGGCGAGCAGGGTGATCCTGCCCTCGCGGAAGGCATCGAGCGTCGCCGTGCGGCTCATCTGGTCCATGTCACCGTGCAGCGCACCGGCATTGAACCCGTGCTTTTGCAGCGATTTGAGGAGAATGGCGACGTCGCGCTTGCGGTTGCAGAAGATGATCGCGTTCTTCACACGCTCGGAACGGATCAGGCGGCGCAACACCTCGCGCTTCTCCCAATCCTCCGTCGTCGGGCAATAACAAAACAGCTGCGTGATGGTCCCGGCGGCGGTCGCCGGCCGCGCCACCTCGACGCGGACGGGATCCTTGAGGAAGGTGTTGACCAAGCGCTGGATTTCGGGGGGCATGGTGGCCGAGAAGAACAGGGTCTGTCGGCGAGTGGGAAGCAGCTTGCAGATGCGCTCGATGTCGGGAATGAAGCCCATGTCGAGCATGCGGTCGGCCTCGTCGATGACGAGGATCTCGACCCCGGTCAGCAGCAGCTTGCCGCGCTGGAAATGGTCGAGCATGCGACCGGGCGTCGCGATCAGCACATCGACACCGCGATCGAGTTTGCGCAGCTGGTCATCGAAGGAGACACCGCCGATCAACAGGGCAACCGAAAGCTTGTGGTTGATGCCGTACCTTTCGAAGCTCTGCGCCACCTGTGCGGCGAGCTCGCGGGTTGGCGCGAGGATCAGCGAGCGCGGCATGCGCGCCCGGGCCCGCCCCGATTCTAAACGCGCGAGCATCGGCAGCACAAAGCCGGCGGTTTTGCCGGTGCCGGTCTGGGCAATGCCGAGGACGTCGCGACCCGTGACCGCGACGGGGATGGCCTGCACTTGGATGGGAGTGGGTTGGGTGTAGCCGACCACCGCAATGGCGGCCTGCACTTTCGCGCTGAGGCCTAGCTCAGCGAACGTGGATGTGGGCAAAAGAACCGTTCTCCATGCACTGTCGTGAACCGGCGCGCGCACGCTGTACGGGCGCGCGATCGGCGTGGCTGGAGCGCAGGGGGACGAGCCAAAGGGCCTAACGGGAAAGCATCAGCTTCAGGGAAATGGGTCGAAGTTACGGATCCCCTGCGCCCGTTATGCCCGCTAGATGGCATTGTTCGTCCAATATTGCAAGACACCCGCCCGCTGCGCTGCGCACGTGCAGCTGTGCGCGTGGCTAAAGTGCGCCGAACAACACTGACCGCGCGCCCCGGGACAACGGCGGCCGGGCCGGCAAGCCAACCGGGTTAAGCCGCGCCGTTAACCGCCGCTCCGAGAGCGGCAAGCCCCGAGTAAGCCCCAAGAGCAGCCCCTACAACTGAGACGACGGAGCAGGCTTCTTGCAGCCAACGGGCGATGCTGCCGACGATGACGCCGCCGAGGATCGGCGCCACCCAGAAGGCAAACACCGGCTCAGCGCCCTACCGCCGGCGAACACGGGCGCCCCCCGGGGCCGCGCGCCGGGTCGACGGAGGCGTTGGAGAGGGGGATTGCCATGCTGTGAATGGCGGCGAGCGCGAGGCCGGTGCCCTGCACCACGCCTCGGTTGCGGGAGATGCTGCTGAACATCATCGCGCGGCGCTGCACGGACTGGGGCGGCGAGCTCCCGGAGTTCAACCCCGAAATCGACCACGTCCACGCCCCGATGTCCCTGCCGCCGAGCCTCGCGCGCTGTTGCGCTTTGTCAACACCGTGAAGACCACCACCGGCCGCCCGGTCCGGCGCGACTTCGCCCGCGATCTCCGCCGCGTTTACCGCAAGCCCGTGCTCTGGTCGCGGGCCTACCGCACCATCTCCTGTGGGGCGCGCCGTTGTCGGTATCAAGCAGCATACGGATCAGCGGGGCGCAGCGGAGCAATTCGGGCTGCGCTGCAAGCCGCCTTCACCTCCTGGCTGCGCCAAGGTGGAGCACTGGCGGCAGTTTGCTAGAAGGCAGCGTCGAGAACGGACGACATCACATGAAGGGGCCGATCAATGCAGCGACAAGCGCGCTGGTTCATCAGATCCCCCGTCGCCGTGGCGGAAAGCCAATCAGACGCCAAATGCCGCCGCGCGCAACGGCCGCCGCTGCGCGGCCTCGGGCGAAGGGTTGCGCGCTGACGCCAGCGAGAGCGCAATGGGCCTCAGATATCCAAATCCTTGGCGAAGGCGGCACGCTCCTGAATGAAGCGAAAGCGGGCTTCGGGCCGCGAACCCATCAGTGCCGCCACCGCCTCCGAGGTCACCGTCTTGGTGGCCTTGGCGACCTCTACCCGCAACAGGGTGCGCTTCGCCGCATCCATCGTCGTTTCTTTGAGCTGCGGGGCGTTCATCTCGCCGAGACCCTTGAAGCGGGCGATCTCGACCTTGGCATTGGCAGCGAACGTCGTCTTGAGCAGCTGCTCCTTGTGCTGATCATCGCGCGCATACACGGACTTGGCGCCGTGGGTCAGCTTGTACAGGGGCGGCACGGCGAGAAAGAGGTGGCCGTTTTCGATCAGCTCGGGCGTCTCCTGGTAGAAGAACGTGATCAGCAGCGAGGCAATGTGCGCGCCGTCCACGTCGGCGTCGGTCATGATGATTACGCGCTCATAGCGCAAATCCTCATCGCGATAGCGCGAACCGGTGCCGACGCCCAGGGCCTGCACCAGGTCCGACAAAAGCTGATTCTGCGACAGCTTCTGGGAGGATGCGTTGGCCACGTTTAGGATCTTGCCGCGCAGCGGCAGCACCGCCTGCCGCTCGCGGTCGCGCGCCTGCTTGGCCGAGCCTCCCGCCGAATCGCCTTCGACGATGAAGATTTCGGTGCCCTGCTTGGCATTCAGCGTGCAATCGGCGAGCTTGCCCGGCAGGCGCAGCTTGCGCGTCGCGCTTTGCCGGCCAAGCTCCTTCTCGCGCTTGCGCTTTAGCCGCTCTTCGGCCTGCTCAATCGCCCAGTCGAGCAGCTTGGTCGCCTGTTGCGGAGCATCTGCCAGCCAGTGGTCGAAGGCGTCGCGCACCGCGCCCTCGACGATGCGCGTGGCTTCCTGGGTGGCGAGCTTGTCCTTGGTCTGACCCTGGAATTCCGGCTCACGAATGAACACCGACAACATGCCGGCGGCCGTGGCGAGGACGTCCTCGGCAGTCAGCTGGGCCGCCCGGCGGTTGCCAACGCGCTCGCCGAACTCGCGCAAACCCTTGGACAGCGCCGCACGCCAGCCGGCCTCGTGCGTTCCACCCTCGCCGGTCGGAATGGTGTTGCAGTAGGAGTTGAGAAAGCCGTCCTCGTCGGCGACCCAGCACACCGCCCATTCGACCGAGCCATGCCCGCCGGCGCGGTCGACGCGCCCGGCGAAGATTTCCCTGGTCACCCGGGTCTGCCCCTCGATGCTGGCCTCGAGGTATTCCCTGAGCCCGCCCGGAAAATGGAACGTCGCCTCCGCGGGGGTCTCGTCACGGATCAGGGCCGGCGCGCAGGACCAGCGGATCTCAACGCCGCCGAACAGATACGCCTTGGACCGCGCCATGCGGAAAACGCGCGCCGGCTGGAAGGCTGCGGCCTTGCCGAAGATCTTCTCGTCGGGCTTGAAGCGCACTTTGGTGCCGCGCCGGTTCTTGACCGGGCCGAGCTTCTGCAGCTTGCCCTGCGGTGCGCCGCGGGCGAACGCCATGCGGTAGAGCTGCTGGCCGCGTGCGACCTCGACTTCGAGCTTCTCCGACAGGGCGTTGACGACCGACACACCGACCCCGTGCAGTCCCCCCGAGGTGTTGTAGACCTTGCTGTCGAACTTGCCGCCGGAGTGCAGCGTGGTCATGATCACTTCCAGCGCCGACTTGCTCCGGAACTTCGGATGCGGATCGATGGGGATGCCGCGGCCGTTGTCGGTGACGCTGAGAAACCCGCTCTCCTCGAGGCGGACCTCGATCCAGTTGGCATGGCCCGCCACCGCCTCGTCCATGGCATTGTCGATCACTTCGGCAAACAGGTGATGCAGCGCGCGCTCGTCCGTGCCACCGACGTACATGCCGGGCCGGCGCCGAACCGGCTCGAGGCCCTCGAGTACCTCGATGTCGGCGGCGGTATAGCTTTCGGCCGTGGCGGCGGCCCTGGCCGCCCCGCGCTGCGGCCTCTCTTTGGTTCGTGCGCTCATAGCATCGGATGTCGCTAATTCGGATGTCGCTGCATTGCTGTCATCTGTTGCGGGAGCCTCGACGGGTCCATTTCGCTCGGCCGCGCGGGCCGCCTCCTGAAGCGCTTCGAGCCGTGGCTGGGTCGCCTCCGGCCCCTTGCGCGTGGCGTCGTCGGATCTGGCGAACAGATCGCGCAGGGCTCCGAAGCGAAAGGCTGACATGACCCCTGGCTCGCTGGTTATAGCCGTTGCAGCCGATGCTACCTACGCCGATGCCACGCACCTCTTGCACACCACGGGAATATGCCGACCAAGCTCCAGCCGCACCGCCCGGCGATGCCGCCTTGACGTCTAATGACGCCTGATGGCGCCTCCGCCCGAGCTCGCGCCCGGAGCTTGCCTGGCGCAGTGCGCGGCCTTCAATTGGCGGACCAAGTATGGCCGTGACGCGGGTTGTAAAACCCCGGCCTAACCCTGGGCCTAACCCTGGGCCTAACCTTGGGCTTAACCCTGGCCCCGAACCCTGACGCTTGTTTCCCTACTCTGGACGAATCCCTCCGCGCGCCAGCTCCCTCGCACGCCCCGCCGGAGAAGGCAAGCTGCGGCCTCCCCCCGATGCCCAACGCGTCACCGCGTGTCATTTTTGCCGGGC